>NZ_JBAGBW010000006.1 GCF_039822205.1 Thermodesulfobium sp. 4217-1 | reverse complement strand
TTCTGGGATACATAAGATATTATTTTAAATTTCTTGTCCTGCTTTACCAAAAATAATTTAAACAATTTAACCTGCCTTGTTAAGTAGTCTTTATGATATTCTAAACTTACTCTTATATATTCTACATTAATGCGTTCAGTTTTGCCCTGCGTCTGGACTGCAGAGCCTATAGGTTTTGAAAACTCAGTAATGTTAAACATACGGTTATATCATAATACAAAATACTAAAAAGCCAAGAGAAAAATTGATAGTTTAATGATTAAATAGATTTATTGTAACTGTTAATAGCCTCGCTCTCTTATTATTATATTGTAATGAATATTTAAAATAAAGGTACCTAATTAAGATTGTTTATCATTCCACATCAAACTTATTTACCTTCGCATACCTAATTAGCCCTGCAAGGTTCATCTCATCGGGATTCGCAAGCTGATAAAAGTTTCTAACTTTTTTGTCTGTGAAAAATGAGTCTACGTATTCTTTGAATATTGGAAATAGCGTGTCGTAGTCATCTGAAAATTTTATTTGCTTTTTTATAAATTCATCGTATTTTATCAAGTTTTCTTTCAACGTTTCAAGATAATTGGCTGCATCGCTAAAGCATCCAAAGTGGGCAGGGCATATATAAGTGGGGTTGCAGCTCTTCATCTTCTCTATGGTCTTTAGCCAGAGGGGTATGTCTATATCTGGAGGCGGTACTGCTGGCATAATTGGACCATGGCCTATCTTTACTCCTCCAGTATCACCTGTGAACAGGTGTCCATCAACCAAATAAGCGTTGTGATGCTTTGCGTGTCCTGGGGAATCTAATACTCTAACCTGGGTATCGCCTAAGGTTATAATTTGCCCATCTGAGGTCTCAATTACCCTTTCTTCGTCAATAGGGAGGGTATCACCCCAGAGCTCATAGGTTCTCTCTTTGTAGACCATTGTGGCTGATTTTATCAGCTTGGCAGGGTTTACAAGATGTCTCTTGCCATTTGGGTGGACGTATATCTTTGCGCCTTCATTTGCGAATCTGAATGCAGCGCCAGAGTGATCCAGGTGTATGTGTGTGATAAAGATGTGTTTTATGTCCTTTATTTCATAGCCTGCTTTGTGCAAGGCGGCTTTAAGATTTTCAAAGGTAGAATCAGGACCCGTTTCTATTAGAAATGGTGGGTCTGACTCTACAAGATAGCTACTCAAGATTTGTTTTAAGTTTAAAAAATTTAGGTCAAGAGTTTGAATTCTCATTTCTCCTCCAGATTAAATAAATAGCTAAAACCCATAGGGAGTATTTTATATTAATTTTGTTAAAATTAAATACAGAGGTGATAATAAATGAGAGGTCGAATGTGCGGACATAAAAACGGCGGACACCATAAAGGAAGGTCTTTAGGACGTTTTTCAAGAAAGAGCTTTGGGAGCGCTGCTGGTGTGGGTCTTCTTGACTCCGGGGCAGAAAGCCCTCAGCCAAGCCTGACTGAAGCTACTGGGAGTGCTGCTCTGAAAAGTCCAAAAAAATTAAAGGTTGCAAGAGTAGATCCTATCTTGTGCAAGGGTTGTGAGGTATGTCTAAGGTTTTGCAAAAAGGGAGCAATATCAATGGTAGATGGCAGGGCATTTGTGGATGAGACTAAATGTGTGGGCTGTGGAGCTTGTGCAAAGGGCTGCAAAAATGGTGCTATAAATTTAGTTGATAGGTTATGACTATTTAAATTTATTTTCTATATAGTAAAATACATCTAATGCAGTGTTCCCTAAGTTCCGCCTGTTGGGAGTAGGGTTTGTGGTGGCGGACTAAAAATATCCCAACCTGAGATCTATGGACTCAGCCAAAGAGTAGGAGATGATGAAGTACTTTAAACCCGAAGTGGAACTGTTGCCCAGGAAAGAGATAGTTAGCCTACAGGAATCAAGACTTAGAAGATTGGCGCGTTACGTATATGAGTTTGTGCCGTTTTACAGAAAGAGGTTCAACGAGTTAGGAGTCAGTCCTACTGATATTCGAGATATTGACGATATCAGAAGACTCCCTTTTACGTTAAAGAGCGATCTAAGAGATAATTATCCGTTTGGCATGTTTGCGGTAAATAGAGGAGAGATAGTCAGGCTTCACGCATCGAGTGGCACGACGGGAAAGCCTACAGTGGTTGGGTATACTCAAAACGATCTAAATATTTGGTCTGAGCTGGTAGCAAGAGCCCTTGTGGGGGCTGGAGTCAGCAAGTATGACACTGTACACATTGCATACGGATATGGTCTTTTTACGGGCGGCTTAGGGCTTCATTATGGCGTTGAGAGGCTTGGCGGCACGGTAGTGCCATCTTCTGGAGGTCAGACGAAAAGACAGATTCAGCTCATAATGGACTTTGAGGCTACAGCTATCGCATGCACACCATCTTACCTCTTACACCTTGCTGATGTGGCAGAAGACATGGGCTTGAGCTTGAAAGACTCAAAGTTAAGGGTTGGAGTGCTGGGCGCTGAACCGTGGTCTGAAGAGATGAGAAAGAGAATAGAGGATAGATTAGACTTTACGGCTGTAGATATATATGGACTTTCTGAGATAATGGGTCCAGGAGTAGCCTGTGAATGCCTTGAAAAGGATGGGCTTCACGTGGCAGAGGATGCCTTTATAGCAGAGGTTGTCGATCCTGTTACCTTAGAACCCCTGCCGCCTGGCGAGGTTGGAGAGTTAGTAATAACCACCCTTTTGAAAGAAGGAATACCTCTCATCAGATACAGGACGAGGGACCTGACAAGGCTAAACGTTGAGCCCTGTGTATGCGGCAGGACTCATGCAAGGATCTCCAGAATCCTTGGTAGGTCTGATGATATGCTTATTATCAGAGGAGTAAACGTATTTCCTTCTCAGATCGAGTCTGCTTTGGCTCAGGTGGAAGGAACCTCGCCTCACTACTTGATAATAGTAGATAGAGATAAGGATTTGGATACTATCGAGGTGTGGGTTGAGGTTTTGCCAGAGCTATTTACATCAGAAGTGAGATCCCTTGAGAGACTTCAAAAGAAGGTGTCGGATTCTATTTACAACATTTGTGGCATATCCGTAAAGGTAAAGCTTGTCGAACCAAAGAGCATAGAGAGGTCAGAGGGCAAGGCTAAAAGGGTGATAGACAAGAGAAAACTTAATAAATAATAGCTTCTAAAGGGAGTGTGAATTTTGAAAAAGATAATGTTAGGCAATGAAGCAATCGCACGTGGGGCGTGGGAGGCTGGTGTGAATTTTGCATCTGCATATCCTGGAACTCCTAGTACTGAAGTGATGGAGAATCTGAAGAAATATAAGGAATTGTATGTGGAGTGGGCTCCAAATGAAAAGGTTTCTCTGGAAGCCTGTCTGGGGGCATCTCTTTCTGGAAATAGAAGTATATGTTCTATGAAGCACGTGGGGCTGAATGTGGCAGCAGATGTTCTTCAGACCTTGACCTATACGGGCGTAAACGCTGGGCTGGTTATTGTGGTGGCAGATGACCCGGGCATGCACAGCTCACAAAATGAGCAGGACACAAGATATTTTGCAAAGATGTCAAGGGCGATAGTTCTTGAGCCATCAGACTCACAAGATGCCAAAGATCTAACAAAGTGGGCATTTGAGGTTTCAGAGGAGACCGATCTACCTGTAATAATCAGATCTACCACAAGGCTCTCTCACTCTTCTTCTATAGTAGAGCTTCAGGATAGAGTCGAGGCTCCGAAAAAGAGTCTGGAAAAGAATCCAGAAAAGTATATTGTTCTGCCCGCAAACGCAAGAAAGCTCAGAGTCAATCTTGACAATAAAGTTAAAAAGGCTCTGTCTCTATTTGAGAGCACGAGCTTTAACAAGATAGAAGGGGACGGCGCTACTGGAGTTATCGCCTGCGGTGTCGCTTATGAGCACGCAAGAGAGGCCTTTAAATATGCTACATTTTTGAAGCTCTCCACTACATATCCACTGCCAAAATCGCTGATATCTGAGTTTGTCGTACGGTTTGACAGGGTATATGTAATTGAGGAGTCAGATCCATTTATCGCAGATGAAATAAGGGCAATGAATTTGGGAGTCGAGGTTATTGGGAAAGATGTATTCGAACCCTCTCTTGAGATATCTCCAGATCTAATTAGAAAGACGCTCTTCAACGTGGAGGCTCCAAAATATGATTTGCCAGTTTTGCCCAGACCTCCGCTTCTGTGCGCAGGATGTCCTCACAGAGGAGTTTATTATGCGCTAAATCAAATAAGATTGAAGAAGAAAGATCTATATATAACTTCTGACATTGGCTGCTATTCGCTTGGCGCTTTGAAGCCGTTGGGCGCAACCGATACGACTGTTTGCATGGGCGCTAGCCTGGGAATGGCAGCAGGACTTGCTCAAAATCTTAAATCAGATGACGGCATCAAAGTGGTGGCTACATTGGGAGATTCTACCTTTACCCACTCAGGCCTGCCAGGAATTGCTGAATTGGCTTACAATAAGGCGCCTGTGCTTGCGATAATTCTTGATAACAGAACCACTGCTATGACGGGGCACCAGGGAAATCCCATGTCTGGCATAAGAGCAAGGGGCGATGAGGTAGAGCCCGTAAAGATAAAGAAAGTTCTGAAGGGATTGGGGATAAAACACATAAAAGTAGTGGACCCTATAGACTTTAAAAAACTTCAAAAGACCATTGAAAAGATGCTGAAGCTAAACGAGCCCTGCGTGATTATTTCCAAAAAGCCATGCGTTCTGGTAGAAAGAGCCCAAAACGTTAAATACTTTGTGGATGAAGAAAAGTGTAAGGGTTGCAAGGCCTGTCTAAACGTCGCATGCCCTGCAATGAGCTTTGATAAAGATGTAAAAAAGGTGAAGATAAGAGCAGATCTGTGTTACGGTTGCGGTTTGTGTGTGGATGCATGTTTGCATAGCGCAATAAGCCAACTTTAAGAGTTACTTTGAATTTGGGAGGAAAAATTGATGGATAAAATTGATTTCTTATTTGTAGGAGTAGGCGGACAGGGGGTCTTAACGGCATCCAGATTGATATCCCATGTGGGATTTAAGAGCGGATATGATGTAAAGCTAACTGAGGTTCACGGTATGGCCCAAAGGGGTGGGAGCGTAGAGAGTGCTGTTAGACTAGGCAAAAAAGTTCATTCGCCTCTTCTGTCAAAGGGTGAGGTGGACTTCCTTGTGTCGTTTGAGTGTCTGGAGGCTGCAAGATATCTGGAATATCTAAAGCCAGAAGGCAAGCTATTGGTCTCAGATGAGATGCTATCGCCCTTGCCTGTAATATCGGGAAAGGCTGAATATCCTGCTGATATAATGGACAAGATTAGGGATATTGGCTTCGATTTTGAGCTGATCAATGCCTCAAAATTAGCAAAGGATCTGGGAAATCCCAAGACAATAAATATTATTATGATGGGCTTGCTCTCAAAATATTTAGATATTTCAGAGGACGTTTGGATAGAGTGTATAAAAGAATTTTTGCCAGAGAAATTGCACGAAATAAATATAAAGGCCTTTATGTTGGGGAGAAAAGTTAGTTAGATCTAAAAATGCCTTTAGGAGGAGGAGAATATGAAGGTAAGACAATTGGCAATATTTATGGAGAACAGAGCAGGAAGGCTTGCTGAATTGACAGAGGTTTTGGCTAAAGGAAAGCTCGACATCAGGGGGTTTTCTGTGGCCGATACTGCAGAGTATGGCATATTTAGGGTTCTTGTAGACGATCCAGTAAAGGCTAAAGAGATGCTGAAAAATGAAGGATTCACTGTAAAAGAGACCGATGTGGTGTGTGTGGACGTTCCTGATACTCCTGGCGGGCTGTATAACACTTTGAAGATTCTTGCCGACGAGGACATAAATGTAGAGTATCTTTATTCTGGGGTTGGCGGATTTGTAGTGTTTGATCTTTCTGATACTGAAAAGGGGATAAAGGTTCTGCAGGACAAAAATATTGGAATACTATCCCATTCTGATATCGTATCGAGAAAAATTTGTAATTAAGAGCGTCTAACTTACTATATCTTAAGGAGTTATGTATGATATTTAACCCTGATTATGAATGTATGCCAAGGAAGAGGATCAAGGATTTACAGCTTTCAAGATTGAGAGGAGTTCTTTCAAGGGTTTGGGAGAATGTAAAATTTTATAGAGAAAAGATTGAAGAAAAGGGACTTTCTTTAAAAGATCTAAGGACTCTTGAAGATTTTGCAAAATTTCCATTCACAGTTAAGCAGGATCTGAGAGACACCTATCCTTTTGGACTCTTTGCCGTGCCCGAGCGCGATGTGGTGAGGCTTCACGCATCAAGCGGGACTACTGGAAAGCCCACTGTAGTAGGCTATACAGCAAGGGACTTACAGACCTGGGCTGAGCTTTCTGCAAGGGTGCTGTATGCAGGTGGGTTAAGACACGACGACAAGGTTCAAAATTTTTTGGGATATGGTCTTTTTACAGGTGGCCTTGGCATGCACTATGGGGCTGAGAAAATAGGGGCTACGGTTATCCCTACCTCTGTGGGTAACAGTGAAAGGCAGATAAATCTTATGAAAGATTTTGGCACTACGGCTATCATTGGCACCCCTTCCTACAGTCTTCATCTGGCAGAAGTTATGAAGGAAATGGGTATTGGCAAAGAGGATCTGAAATTAAGAGTGGGATTTTTTGGGGCTGAGCCGTGGACAGAGGAGATAAGGAAGGAGTTGGAGGGGACGCTTGGGGTCATTGCCACCGATAACTATGGCTTATCTGAGCTGATAGGTCCAGGAGTAGCTGGGGAGTGTCAGCTAAAGGTTGGGATGCACATCTGGGAGGATCATTTCCTGGTGGAGATCATAGACCCAGAGACCTTAGAGCCTGTAGAGCCTGGCGAAGTTGGAGAGCTCGTAATTACCTCTCTTACGAAAGAGGCGCTACCCATCATCAGATATAGGACAAGAGACATCACGTATCTTATCGAAGAGCCCTGCGGATGCGGCAGAACTATGGCAAGAATAGGCAAGATTAAGGGTCGAACGGATGATATGCTTATTATCAGAGGTGTAAACGTATTTCCTTCACAGATAGAAGAGGTGCTAATAAGCACTCAGGGTGTATTGCCTCACTATCAGATAGTTCTTGATAGGAGAAATCACCTGGATACCATAGAAGTCTTTGTTGAGATTTCAGATGACATATTCCAGGACAAGATGAGATCTCTTGTCGAGATGGACAGAACCCTGACTCATAAGCTAAAATCAGTACTTGGAATTGACGTCAAGCTTAGGTTGGTCGAGCCAAAGAGCATAGAGAGATCGAGCGGCAAGGCAAAGAGGGTGATAGACAAGAGAAAACTAAAAGCTTAAAGGAGTTTTAAATAAATGATAGTTCTTGGGATAGAAACGTCCTGTGACGATACAGGCATAGCACTGGTAAAGGACGGCATCTTGATTTATGAGGTAAGGTCTACGCAAGAAGAGGTTCACAAGAAGTTTGGCGGTGTAGTGCCAGAAGTGGCTTCGCGAGAGCATTTTAAGACTCTTTTGCCGCTTTATGACATTATAAAAGAAAAATTTAGCGAGCACATTGATGCGGTAGCCGTGACTGTAGGCCCTGGACTTCCCGGCTCTCTTTCATTGGGACTTTGTTTTGCAAAGACTATAGCTCTTTATGAAGGGGTTAAAATAGTTGGGGTAAATCATCTTGAAGCGCACTTGCTGGCTTGCTTGCTGGAGAATCGTTATCCAAAATTTCCTTGTTTGGGCGTGATAGTTTCGGGTGGTCATACCGAGATGATTTTGTGGAGCGGGTGGGGCGTTTACAAAAGAATTGGCTGGACAGTAGACGATGCGATAGGGGAGGTAATCGATAAGATAGGCAGAGAGATGGGCATATCATACCCTGCTGGGAGCGAGATAGAGAGATTATCTCAGGGGGCTAAAGGCGAAATCAAGATATCAAAGCTGAAGATGGAAGGCTATATGATGAGTTTTAGTGGGATAAAGACGGCTGCTTTAAGAGTTTTTAGAAAAATTGCTTCAAAAGAGGATTATTCTGCATTTGCCCTGGGGCTTCAAAACTCACTGTTTGGCTCTCTTTCTTCAAAGATTGAAAGGGTGATAGAAGACCATCAGATAAAAGAAATCGTGCTGGGTGGCGGAGTGGCGGCAAATAAGATTCTGAGGGATAAGGTGGGCGAGGTTTGCAGCGAACACAGCTTGAGTTTGATGGTACCCTCTCCAAAATTTTGCGCTGACAACGCTGCTATGGTAGCAATTTGTGGATATGACATGATTCTTAGAGGCATTTCAGATGACTTGAGCCTGGATTATAGATCAGATTGGAAGATTAAAATTTGAATATGATTTCTCTGCTTAAAGATTTTAAGACCAAGCACAAGGCAAACCTAACTGTCTTAAATTGGTCAAGATATCTTGGTCCTGGCATTCTGATCACTGTGGGATTTATAGACCCTGGCAACTGGGCATCGAACATTGCTGCTGGCTCTGACTATTCTTATAGTTTGCTTTGGATGGTTACTCTTTCTACAATAATGCTAATTTTGTTGCAGCAAAATGCATCAAAGATAGGTATGGTTACGGGACTTTGTATGTCTGAGGCAACTATGAAGTTTTTAAAGCCGATATACGGCTACTTGATTCTGGGGACTGCAGTGATTGCCTGTGTTTTTACCTATTTTGCAGAGGTTTTGGGGGCGGCGATTGCACTTAACATGTTATTTAAGATACCCTTGATAATAGGTGCGGTTCTCACGAGTCTAGTGGTAGTTTTTATGTTATATTCACAGTCGTATGCACACATTGAAAAATATATTATAGCGTTTGTTTCACTGATAGGTTTTTCTTTTATATACGAGCTCTCAATCATAAACGTCGACTGGAGAGCTGCTTCTGTTGGTTGGGTGGTGCCCAGTGTGCCTCATGGATCAATTTTTGTTATATTGAGCGTATTGGGTGCGGTAGTAATGCCTCACAACTTGTTTTTGCACTCTGAGATAGTACAAAGCAGAAAATTTGACGTAAGCGATGAAAAAAAATTCAAAAAACAGGTTAGGATGTCATATCTTGATACAATATTTTCAATGGGGATAGGTTGGGCTATAAATAGTGCGATGATCATCCTGGCTGCGGCAACCTTTTTTGCACATGGACTTCACGTGGACGAGCTCCAAAAGGCACAAAAGATCCTTGTGCCACTGATTGGCGATACGTCATCTCTTGTATTTGCTCTGGCCTTACTGTTTGCGGGCTTTTCATCCTCTATCACTGCGTCTATGGCTGGGGGGACTATATTTGCGGGGATATTTTCTGAACCGTATGACGTAAAGGATATCCATACTAAGGGCGGGATATTCATAACAGTATTTTTTGCTCTGATTTTAATGCTTTTCACATCGGACCCGTTTCAGGGGCTTTTATTGTCCCAGGTGCTCCTTAGCTTTCAGCTTCCTATCACGATTATCTTGCAGTTATATCTTACGTCGCGGACAAGCGTTATGGGTATATACAAGAATTCCAGGCTTTTAAACGCTATTCTTTGGATAATCGCAATAATCGTCATATATTTAAATGCACTTTTGCTCTTGCAAACCTAATCAACGCACAAAAAAATTTCTGCACTCTTCTAATTAAATCTTTGTATAATAACGATTTTTCACATTTTTTTAAATTATATTTTGGTATAAAGCTAATTTAAATTAAAAATATAAAGAGCAAATGTCGATAAACTGAGAAAAGGATCTAAGGAGAGAGAAATGATAATTTCAAAATCAAATGTAAATTTGCAATCTGTCTCTTCTTATGAAAAGAGCGTTGTAAAAAATGAGAAATTACAAGTTTTTAACAATAATTCAAATGGAAAATTAAGCACTGCAGATATTTTGAACGATGGTTTAAAGAAAGCCTTTGGCGACCTTTCTAACAGCAGCGCAAATGAAAGCTCTTCAAGCGACAATAATACTCTAAGTTTTACAGACTCTAAAGAGATGCTGAAGATATTACTGTTAAAGGCTTTTATAAAGTCTCTTACGGGCAAGGACGTAAAGATAGTGCCAATTGATACTTCCAGCGATAACAATACGTCTATCCAGCAAGCTGCAAACCAACCAAATGCAGCTCAAAGTAGCGGCAACAATTGGGGGATGATTTTCACAAAAAATGAATCGCTGCACGAGGTTGAATCCCTTAACTTCAGCGCGTCTGGAACACTGACGACTGCTGCTGGTCAAGAAATTCCAATTAATCTAAATCTAAATCTGGGCAGGGAGTTCTTTCAAGAAAATTCTACCTCTATCAGCGCTGGAGATGCAAAAAATGTGGATCCACTGGTGATAAATTTCCAAAACAATACTATTGCCTTTTCAGACAAGACTTATTCATTTGATCTAAATTCAAACGGCAAGCCCGTACAGATAAGCTTCCCTACGAATGGCAGCGGCTTTCTTGCATTGGATAAAAATAACAATGGCGTCATCAACAACGGCAGCGAGCTCTTTGGGCCGAATACAGGCAATGGTTTTAACGAGCTAAGCGCTTATGACTCTGATCACAATGGCTTTATAGATGAAGGGGATCCTGTATATAACAAGCTTACTATATTAACCAAAGATTTCTCTGGCAGCGATCAAATGCATTCCCTAAAGGATATGAATATTGGGGCGATAAGCCTTCAGAACACAGCAACAATTTATAATTTTAAAGACTCAAATAATGTCAGTCAGGCTGCTCTGAAAAGAACGGGTTTCTATGTATCGAATGATTTTAGCGCTGGTTCTGTGATGGAAGTTGATCTAAAAATTTAGGTCTCTTCAATGATACCCTATCATAAATAGTCTGCTTAGAATTGTCTTTTTACAATTACATCAATGGCACTTGACAAATATTTTTTTAGATATTAATCTTTATTTCAATAAAAGCATCTTTGTATTTATCTTAAGCATTCTTTAGAAAGAGGAGGGAGGCTTTACGTATTAAGCTTAAGATATGTAGAAGGCTTTTATATGGTAAACAAAATTTCCTAAAGGGGGTAATTCAGAAGATGAGAAAATTAGCTTTTGTTTTCGTAGTAGCATCACTAATCGCCTCCCTTGCAGTTCCAGCTATGGCAGGACCATTCTCAGATGTACCAGCTAATTCTTGGGCATACAAAGCAGTGCAAGATTTAGCAGCAAAAGGATTGGTCATTGGTTATGGAGACGGAACTTTTAGAGGTGACAGACTTGCCACTCGTTATGAGATGGCAATGGTAGTTGCAAGAATGCTCGACACCTATGAAAAAGGTCAAAACGCACAAGATCAAAAGATCCAGTTAAATGCTAACGACATCGCAACACTTATGAAGTTAGCAGAAGAGTTTAAGTCAGAATTAGCTTCTCTAAACGTCAGAGTTTCAGCGCTTGAGAAGCGAGCAGCTCTTGACACTGTGAACTTCACAGGAGATGCAAGATTTAGATTTGGCAGCGAAAAGGCGACATATTATGGGCTGAATCCATATTCCCATACTCCTACTGCTCCAAATGCAAATGTCGTTTCGCTCAGTACTACTGGGCCTTCTGCCAATGGATACATCGTGGGGACACTTACCGATCCTGCAGGATATTACTGGTCTGGAACCTTCCCTCATGGCACCACTCTTTATGATCCTAATGGGAATCTTGCTATAAATGGTGTTCCTGTAGCAAAAAGCGATGCAAAGAACAATACTTTTATGCGTTATAGGGTAAGGCTAAATGTTGCAGCACCAGTTGCAGACAACATAGCCTTCAATGCAAGGCTTACTATGGAGAAGAATGCCGGAGTAAACAGCAATGGATCTTCTAATAGTAATCCAATTTATGCATCACTTACAGGTTACAACGACGATAGCAACACCCTTTATGTAGAGAGATCTTACATCACATGGACTCTTAACCCATATCCCGTAACCTTCGTCCTTGGTAGACTTCCTACCATGGATTCAGGTGCATATTACAGCAACCTGTTTATGGACACAGGTACAGAGGGTGGAATGATTATATTTGATCTTAGCAATATGCTTCCGTCTACCTCAGTTTCAGCTGCATGGGTAAAGCTCTTTGATTCAGGCTCGGTTACCTCTACTGCTGAGAGTCAAGGTTTGAAAGACAAAGATCTCTATATCCTCAACCTAAAGACGAAACTCTTTGACACAATAGGACTTGAGGCAGACTACGGCTCTATTTCAAAGTTTAGTATGTTCCCATATTCAGATACTGATAACGATATATATAACTATAACTATGGTAAATATAGTTCATGGGCAATCATAGCAAACTGGAACATCTATAACATAAATATGTGGGCAGGATACAACGGTACATTTACAGATATGCCAAATGGAGTTTCTGGACCTTTAAATATGTCTGGATTTGTTTCCCCTTCTCCATACACCTACACAAGCATTGGCTCTGTTAGCGGTGGAGCATTCAGAATTGGTGCTACCATTCCCCTTCCAGTAGGAGCCCTCACAGGCGACTTCTGGTTTGGCAACAACAAGTGGTATAATCCATTGATAATAAATACTATGGGCTCAACTGATTACAAAGACTACTACAACGTCTATTACACTCTCCCTGTAGCAAAGAATGCAACCCTGACTCTTAACTACGACTACTGGAAAGGTAAGAAGCCTTATCAAACTAATGCTGGCAGCATTTATGGGTACAATTATTATACCTACTATACCTTTAACCCAGATCAAGTTGATAAGGATCAAAGATACTATATTCAGATGGACGTAAAGTTCTAAAAACTTCACTTCAGCCCCCTGAGAAATCAGGGGGCTTTTAGTTAGAAAGGCTTTAATCTGTAAGTGAAAAAATTCCTTCTTTACTAAACTCCCTTGTAAAAATAAAAACACTTGACTGTTAAAAAATTAGATCTAAAATAGTTAAGTGATTAATTAAGTTCTAAAAAATAAGTAATTCAAATACTTAACTTACTTATTAATGGAGATATCTAAAATGAAGATTGAAGTAAGAAGCATTGATTTGGCATCTAAAGATTGGGGACATGGTAAATCAAGCGGTCTCTTTGCTGTTTGCATTGCTTGCAGCATGGATATCACAACTCTGATTATTGGTGGGTTTTGCTTAGATGCAATATTGTCGAGATATTAATAAAAATAGATATTTGTTTCAAGTATTATACAGAATGGATGGGTGGAGTTGACATGAAAAGTGTAAAGAAATTAATTGAGTGTGTACCTAACTTTAGCGAAGGCAGGGATCTTGACAAAATAGAACAAATTGTCAGTCCTTTCAGAGGCAAAGATGGTTTAAATCTTTTAGATTACAAGGGAGATAAGGATCACAATAGGCTGGTAGTAACCGTAGTGGGAGAACCAGAGATCGTTAAGAGTGCAGTTTTAGAAGCAATTGGAGTAGCTATTGACGTTATAGATTTAAGGGCTCACAAAGGGCAGCACCCAAGGATGGGTGCTTGTGATGTAGTGCCTTATATTCCAATAAAAAATGTTAGCGTAGAAGAAGCTATAGAACTTGCAAAAGAGACAGCTAAAGAGGCATGGGAAAGATATAGTCTTCCAATATTTCTATATGAAAAAGCAGCCACAAACCCCCAAAGAGAGAACCTTTCAAATATTAGAAAAGGCGAATTCGAAGGAATGAATCAAAAGATGACCCAGCCTGAATGGATCCCTGATTATGGTGATGCTAAAGTGCATCCAACTGCTGGGGTTACTGCTGTAGGTGTGAGGATGCCATTAATAGCCTTTAATGTGAATTTAGATACAAATAACTTAGAAATTGCAAACAAAATTGCTAAGAACGTTAGGTTTACAGGCGGTGGATTGAGATACTGCAAGGCTCTTGGCGTGGAGTTAAAAGAGAGAGGCATAGTTCAGGTATCTATGAATATGACTGACTTTACAAAGACCGCTCTTTATCGATCTTATGAGCTAGTTAAAATGGAAGCTAGAAGATATGGAGTTAATGTGGTGGGAACTGAAATAATTGGACTTTTGCCAATGGAGGCAATGATTGACACTGCAGTTTATTATCTTGGGGTTGAAGACTTTTCTATGGATCAGATTCTCGAAACCAGAATTATGGAATAATTTTATTATAAACAAATTGAAAGTTATAAATTTACTAAAAAAGAGTTGTTTAAGTATTTAAAAGCAAATAAGGAGGAATATTATGTTAGCAAATATGTCAGTGGTAGGTTTTTTGGATGAGACTGCTTCAAATTCGCCTGTGCCAGGTGGCGGAAGTATTGCAGCATTAAGCGCAGCTTTTTCTGCAGCCTTAACTCAGATGGTGAGCAATTTAACTATAGATAAAAAAGGTTATGAGCAAGTCCAAGAAGAAGTTAAGCCTGTTGCCGAAAAGGCGAATAAATTGAAGGGTATTTTTGTGGAATATATTGACAAAGATGCTGATTCTTTTAATGAGGTTATGAACGCCTTTAAACTTCCAAAAGATTCTGATGAAAAAATAGAATACAGAAAAAATATTATACAAGAGGCTACAAAAAAAGCAGCTTTAGTTCCTCTGGATGTGGCAAGAGAAGCTTACAAAATGATGGACATTATTAAAGTTGTGGTGGAAAAGGGTAACAAAAATGCAATTACAGACGCTGCAGTGGCAACAATGTTGGCAAGAACTGCGGTACTTGCGGCGCTATATAACGTAAAGATAAACCTGTCAACGATAAAAGATACCCAGTTCGTAGATAATGTTGCTCAGGAAGTTAGTAAGCTTGAAAGAGATGTTAAGCTGAAAGAGGAAGAAATATTATCAAAAATCACTTTATAGATAAATATTGTTTGCCAATAATATAACTGTGAGCGCACAGGAATAGCTTCTCTGGAAAAATATTATGTCTAACTTAATTTACGCAATTGTAATACATTTAGGCAAGAAGAAGGAGCATTAGGAGATAAAAATGTTTAAAGCAAATTATAGCCCAACTGATAAAGAAGTTTGGAAGGGCAGAATCGATAGTCTTGATAATTTTGACGCATTTAGATGGCATCAATGGATTAAAAATATCGATTTGCAAGACGATGAAGCTGTTAAGAGTAATTGCAAATTTGGCTTTTGTTTTGTTGGATATTGTTGCGATGAGGGTATTAGTAGAAACAATGGCAGAACAGGAGCCAGTAAAGGTCCTGACTATATCAGAAAAGAACTGGCCAACTTACCTTGCAGCTTTACTGAGGAAGTTGGGCTTTTCGATGCAGGGAATATATATTGTGAGAACTCTACCTTAGAAGAAAGTCAAAAAATGCTTTCTGTAGCAGTTTCTAAAATATTAGATATGAATCTTTTTCCAATAGTGCTGGGTGGCGGCCATGAAATTGCTTTTGGTCATTATAATGGCATTTTAGATCATTTGCTGCAGCGTGTTGAGGTGCCTAAAATTGGCATAATAAATTTTGATGCTCATTTTGATATCAGGCCTTATTCAAATGGCGGCAGTTCAGGAACCTCATTTAGGCAAATATCAGATTTAAATATCCAAAAGGGTTTAGGGTACTCATATTTCTGCATTGGTGTTCAAAGACACAGCAATACAATCGATTTATTTAAAACAGCCAGAAAACTGGGAGTTGACTATATTTTAGCAAAAGATATAGTTGGCAATGACGATTGCAGTGTGCTTGAGAAATTAGATGATTTTATAAAGTTTCAAGATCATATCTATATAACTATTTGTGCTGATGTGTTTTCTAGCGCATTCGCACCTGGAGTAAGCGCAGCACAACCTCTTGGATTAGATCCTGAGAAAGTTATAAAGTTTATAAAACACATTATAAAGTCAGGAAAAGTAATAAGCTTTGACGTGGCAGAGGTTTCTCCAAGGTTTGATCAGGATAACATTACTGCGAGTTTGGCATCGGTATTAATTTTTGCATTAGTAAATACTATATCCTTTATAAATGGGTTCTATATTGAAAGCTAAGAGAGAAGCCCTAAATGGAAACAAAAGTTGAACTAATTAAGAGTACGAAGTATATTACCAGCAAATGGTCTGGAGGTACAACTTCAGAGTTGTTGATATATCCAGACGGCAGCAAATATAGTGAAAGAAATTTTAAATGGAGAATTAGTTCTGCAAAGATTGAAGCGTCAAAGTCTTTGTTTACCCAACTACCTGGCATAACAAGACATATTATGGTTATTGATGGCAAAATTATCCTTGAACATCAAGATAGATACAAAAAGGTATTAGGGCCATTTGATAAAGACAGCTTTATGGGAGTTTGGGAAACAAAAAGTTATGGCAAAGCAACAGATTTTAATTTGATGCTAACTAACAATTTTGCAGGGGACTTAGAAGCCTATTTTATTGAAGAAGAACAAGTTTTTGATATAGCAATCAATGAGAGTAGTGGTAAAAATGTTACAAACGTTTTTTATGTGCTTAATGGAAGTGTGGAAATCGATGTTAATAAAAAGAAATTCAACATTGAGGAAAAAGATCTGCTGTACGTAACAGGACTGTCTACTGGAGAGAAAATGATAAGGCTTGCTAACAGGTCAATCTGTAAACTTGTCGTTATTAGGGCGCTAATATGGGGATAGATAACTTTTTATACATATTTTTCCAAAAATAAGGTACTTGACAGTTTAAAAATTAATTCTAAAATAGTTAAGTAATTAATTAAGTTCTAAAGGAGTTTTGATGAGAATTTTTGATTCTGCAAGGGAACTTATACTGGGAACGAGATTGAAACAGCTAAGCGATAGGTATCTGGGTGACGTCTCTAAAATCTATAAAAAATGCGGGATTGAATTTGAGCCATCCTGGTTTGGCATCTTTTTCTTGCTTGACAGGCACAAAAGCCTTACTCTAAGCGAAATAGCTGAGAATATGGATATTACCTTGTCTGGCATTAGCCAGATTATACTTATCCTGTCAAAGAAAAATTTAATAGTTGCAAATACTATAAAAAACGACAAGAGAAAGAAGGTTATCTCTCTTACAGCAAAGGGTGAAGACCTTCTAAGAAGAGTAAAGCCTATTTGGAAGTCGATAAGTTTGAAAATGAACGAAATATTGCTTGAGGGGGGACACAGCAAAAACTTGCTTGATGCCCTGTCAGAGGTTGAAAGATCTTTTGAAAAGCTTAGCCTTTCAGAAAGGGTGCTCCTGCACATTCACAGCTCGAAGTTTACGACTCAAAAATTTTCACCGAAATACTATAGCAATCTGAAAAAGCTAATCTTCCACTGGATATATGACTTCTATATACCTCATTTCGTAAGCGATCTAAAAAATACTTTAGAGAAAAATGCTGAACACATACTTTTTGCCTTAAAAGATAGAGAGGTTGCGGCTGCAGCTATCGGCATAATGGAAAATGATTCTTTAAACCTATATCTATTTGACAGAAGTGATGTAGATGACAGCATATTGACTTTGATATCTCAAAGATATATTGAACACAACCTTCAAAAAATTTCTTCTATAGAATTAGACTCTGGCAAAAGTGCGTTAAGAGAATTTATTGAAGAAAGAGGGTTTAAATTTGAAAGAGAGAAAAGTTTTCCTGACAGCACAAAAATGTTAGCTATATATATAAAGGAGGCAATATCGAAATGAAGAATGTTTTTAAGTACGGAGAGGATAGTTTGACTATTGGGATAGCCTTAGATATTGCAAGGGGAAAAACAAAAGGAATAATAGGCGAGTCAGCAAGACAGCATATTGAGAAAACTTTCAACGATATCTACTATATCGTTGAAAAGGGAGATCCTGTATACGGCATAAATACGGGTTTTGGAATTTTGTGCAGCACTACTATTTCAAAGGAAGAGACTGCTAAGCTGCAGTACAATATACTGAAAAGTCATTCATGCGGGGTTGGAGAGCCAATTGATCCAATAATTGCAAAGCTTATGATGATAGTTAAGGTAAATTCGCTTGCTCTTGGGTATTCTGGCGTATCTTTAGATACCCTTGAAAGAATAATGTGGCACATAGACAACGATCTTATTCCTGTAGTCCCCAGCAAAGGATCTGTGGGGGCGAGCGGTGACCTCGTGCCTTTGGCTCATTTGTTTTTGCCTCTTATAGGTTTGGGCAGTGTTTTCTATGAGGGCAAGGTATATAAAGGGGCTGAAATTCTTAGCAAATTTAACAAAAAGCCATTGCATTTACATCCAAAGGAAGGCCTTGCGCTGATAAACGGCACGCAATTTATGAGCGCTCTTGGAGTTTACGGCATAGAGAGATTTCATACTTGTTTAGAAAATGCTGACATTATTGCTGCAATGTCAATCGAGACAATTAAAGGTTCAGTGAAACCATTTGAAGAGGCATTGCACAAATTAAGGCCTTATAAAGGAAATATCTATGTTGCAAAGAGAATTAGCTCATTCTTAAGGGGATCTGAAATATTACAATCTCATGTTCATTGTAAAAAGGTACAGGATCCATATTCTACCAGATGTGTGCCTCAGGTTCACGGTGCTTCAAGAAATAGTTTTCTCCATTTCAAGGAGATATTGAACATAGAATTGAACTCTGTAACGGATAACCCGGTGATAATCGATAGGGACAACGTAATAGCTGGTGGCAATTTCCACGGTGAACCCATAGCCCTTCCTGCCGATTATGCTGCATTAGCAGCAAGTGAAATAGGCAATATATCAGATAGGAGATCTTACTTGCTGCTTGGAGGCGACGATGAAGACCTGCCAAAGATGCTTATAAAAAATTCAGGACTCAATTCAGGCTTTATGATATTTCAATATACATCTGCTGCTCTTGCAAGCGAGAACAAAAGCCTTTGTTTCCCTGCAAGCGCAGATAGTATTCCGACCTGTCTTGGGCAAGAAGACCACGTAAGTATGGGCTCTATTTCTATGAGAAAATTTAACGCTATCCTTGATAATCTTGAGAACATACTTGCAATTGAGATGATCCTTGCGACACAGGGATTAGATCTTAGAAGACCTCTTAAATCAAGTCCTGTAATCGAAGGGTGTCATGACTTTATTAGGGACTATATTCAGATAACTCAGGAAGACAGGGTTTTTTCAGAGGATATAGAAAAAGGCAGAAAGATTGTCTCAGATGGCAAGTTAATTGATATTGTAAACAGTCAGTGCAAGATAGAAGAAGAATATGCTGCTATGTTCGGACTGTATTAAAGAACGGAAAAGTTGGCTTAAGAGTGTCCTACATTTAAAAAATAGCTTTTTTAGGTTAAGGACTTTTTCAAGTTATAAGACATCTTAGCTTAAAAAATTTTTAGGAGGAAGTAAAATGACAAATTTAAGAAAGATAAGTCTGCCAGACGATTTGCCTGAGGAGCCAAAGTTTCTGGATGGTATCAGACGGGCTCCGGCAAGATATTTTAATCTGAACTTAAATCAAACAAAATTGGCGCTTAAGAATGCGCTTAGATATGTGCCAAAGCATCTGCATGAAAAGCTTGCGCCCGAATTTATGGAAGAGTTGACCACAAGGGGCAGGATATATGGATACAGATACAGGCCTGAAGGCAGAATATATGGCAG
This sequence comes from Thermodesulfobium sp. 4217-1, assembly GCF_039822205.1. Classification (NCBI taxonomy): domain Bacteria; kingdom Pseudomonadati; phylum Thermodesulfobiota; class Thermodesulfobiia; order Thermodesulfobiales; family Thermodesulfobiaceae; genus Thermodesulfobium; species Thermodesulfobium fumaratoxidans. The sequence continues at coordinate 65,519 of NZ_JBAGBW010000006.1, read as the reverse complement.
GCCAATAAGCGATTATGAGGGCCAGACAATTGAGGGCAGGGCCTTTCAGGTTATGATAGACAACAATTTGGACTTTGACATAGCTTTGTACCCCTATGAGCTTGTAACTTATGGGGAAACTGGTCAGGTATTTCAAAACTGGATGCAGTACAGATTGGTGAAAGAGTATCTAAAAGTAATGACAGATGAAGAGACCTTAGTAGTGATGTCAGGCCACCCACTGGGTCTATTCCCTTCGCATAAAGAGGCTCCAAGAGTTATAAATACAAACTCTATGATGGTCGGCATGTTCGACAACCCAGATGATTGGCATATAGCAGCTCAATTGGGCGTGGCAAATTATGGTCAGATGACTGCTGGAGGCTGGATGTATATAGGTCCTCAGGGCATCGTTCACGGAACATATATAACAATATTGAACGCTGCAAAGATGTTTCTGGACGTTCCCTGGGACAAGGATCTTTCTGGGCACTTATTCGTAAGCTCGGGTTTGGGCGGAATGAGCGGGGCTCAACCGAAAGCTGTAGAGATAGCAAATGGAGTTGGGATTATAGCTGAAGTTGAGAGATCAAGAATACAGACCAGATATGAACAAGGGTGGGTAAGCAAGATTAGCACCGACCTTGATGAGATTTTTGATATCGCAAAAAAGTATCTTGATTCAAAGAAGAGCATATCTATAGCATATCATGGCAATATAGTTGATTTACTTGAATATATGGTTGAGAAAAATATAAAACCTGAGCTTATCAGCGATCAAACATCCTGTCATGTGCCTTATGATGGCGGATATATACCACAGGGTTTGACATACGAGGAATCCATTAAGATGATACAAAGTGATCACCCCAAGTTTAAAGAGTATGTGAACAAGTCTCTAAAAAAACACTTCGATGTAATTCAGATTCTCAAGCAAAGAGGCGGCTATTTTTGGGACTATGGAAATAGCTTCCTAAAGGCAGTCTTTGACGCTGGGGTTAAGGAGGTGGCATTAAACAAAGTTAACACCGATGAGGGATTTGTTCTGCCATCTTATGTGGAAGATATTATGGGACCAATGTACTTTGATTATGGCTATGGGCCATTTAGGTGGGTATGTTTGTCGAGGGATCATAAAGACTTACAAAAAACTGACAGGGCTGCAGCAAGCATCATAGATCCAAATAGGAGGATGCAGGATAGGGACAATTATCACTGGATAGTATCAGCGGAAGAAAATAAGCTGGTAGTCGGCACAGAGGCAAGAATACTTTATGCAGATGCCCAAACAAGAGTGGATATAGCCTTAAAGTTCAACGATATGATAAGAAAAAATGAAATAGGTCCAGTAATGTTGGGCAGAGATCATCACGATACCGGAGGTACCGACTCGCCATTTCGTGAGACGGCGAATATCAAAGATGGCAGCAATATGATGGCTGATATGGCAGTACACTGCTTTGCAGGTAACGCAGCGCGCGGTATGAGTATGGCTGTATTGTCTAATGGTGGAGGAGTGGGAATAGGAAAGGCTATAAACGGAGGATTTGGGCTTGTGCTGGATGGCTCGGAGAGGGTTGATAAGATAATAAAAAGGGCTCTGGATTGGGATGCGATGATAGGTGTGTCAAGAAGGGCTTGGGCAAGGAACAAAAATGCAATTGATGTATCAGAGCAATACAACACAGACCAAAATGGAACAATAACAATTCCTCAGATAGCTGATGACAGCCTTATTGACAGAGCGGTAAAAGAAAAGCTTGGTGAGAAATAAATGGATCTTTTGCTCATTAATGCAAACATATATACTCTGTCAAATAGCTCTAAGAAACCAAAAATAAAGGATGAGATGAATGAGCTATCAATTTCTGAAAACTCAGCCATTGCAATTGACAGTGGGGTAATAAAGGATATTGGCAAAACTGAGGTTTTGTTAGAAAAATATAAAGGCGTGACAAGAGATATTGTAGATGTAGGGGGAAGGGCTCTGCTGCCTGGGTTCGTAGATCCGCACACGCACTCAGTTTTTCTGGGCACAAGAGAACAAGAGTTCAGGATAAGGCTTGAGGGGAAGACCTATATTGAAATACTTCAGGCTGGCGGGGGGATTCTTAGCACTGTTGAAAACATTAGAAAGGCATCGGTAGAAGAGATTGCTACAGATCTCGCTAAAAGGGTGAAGACCTTCTTCCAATATGGGACGACTACCTTTGAAGCTAAGAGCGGATATGGTTTAGATTTTGAAAACGAGATAAAGATGCTAAAGGCTATTAAGATGGTAAATGATGTAGGGGATGCCCAAATTATTCCCACCTTTCTTGGGGCTCATGCTCTGCCAAAAGAGTATAAGGGCAACAGCAAGAAATATGTAGAACTTTTGATAAACGATATGCTGCCCTATATTGCTGAAAACAAACTTGCTGATTTTATAGACGTCTTCTGTGAAGAGGGCGTCTTCAGTCCTGCTGAAACGGAGAAGATTTTGCTATCAGGCATCGAACTTGGGCTTAAGGCAAAGATTCATTCTGACGAAATAAAGGCTATTGGCTGCAGTGAACTGGCAGAGAAATTAAGGCTGGTCTCTTGTGACCACCTGTTAAAGATCAATGGAAGTGGGCTTCGTGCACTAAAAATGGGCGAAAGCATTGCTACATTGCTCCCTGGTACGGCATTTAGCCTTAGGGAGAGGTATGCCCCTGCAAGAGAGATAATTGACTACGGCATACCTGTTGCCATTGCAACAGACTGCAACCCTGGAAGCTCTTACACAGAATCTATGCCAATGATAATAACTCTTGCAGTAATAAATATGGGCATGAGCGTGAACGAAGCTATATCGGCAGCTACTGTCAATGCAGCTTTTGCAGTCCAAAAGCAAGAGCAAATTGGGTCAATCGAAATATCAAAGCAGGCAGACTTTGTAATCTTGAAAGAAAATAGCCATATCTTTATTCCTTATCATTACGGAGTAAATCCCGTGTGGTGTACCTATAAGAGAGGAAAGAGGGTTTATGACAGCGAGGTAGGCATGTGTTAGCCTATTCTTAGACTGATATAATAGTTGAGAGACACAAATCTATCTTTCGAAACGAGGAAAAATATATGAACAAATTTCAATTAGTAGATCCTGACTTATTTGATTTTAGCCCATTTCGTATAATAGGCAAAGATTGGATGCTTATTACAGCCGAAAAAGAAGGCAAGATAAACAGCATGACAGCTTCATGGGGCGGACTGGGCGTAATCTGGGGCAAGAACAGCGCATTCATATTTGTAAGAAAGACCAGATATACAAAAGAGTTTATCGATGGATCGGACAGTTTCTCACTTTCATTTTTCGATCATGAAAAATACAAAAAATCACTTAGTTATATGGGCAGCGTATCAGGGAGGAATGAGGATAAAATATCTAAATCTGGATTAACCATTGGCCATTACGAAGGCATCCCATATTACGATGAGGCCTCTAAAGTCTTGATTTGCAAAAAGGCGTGCTGTCAGCCTATTAGCCCAGAGAATTTCACATCTAAGAAAATTGACGATCAGTGGTATAAGGATAAAGATTATCATGACTTGTATATTGGAGAAATAGTTGCTATTCTAAAGAGCTAAGTAAAAGTTTTAGAATTTTTTAGATTTTTAGAAACTCTTAATAGATATTTTCTATTTATAATTATCTCTTGACAAATATTTTTTTAGATATTAATCTTTATTTAAACAAAAGCATCTTTGTATTTATCTTAAGTATTTTTCGTAAAGAGGAGGGAGGCTTTACGTATTAAGCTTAGGACATGTAGAAGGCTTTTATATAGTAAACAAATTTTCCTAAAGGGGTAAATCAGAAGATGAGAAAATTAGCTTTTGTTTTCGTAGTAGCATCACTAATCGCCTCCCTTGCAGTTCCAGCTATGGCAGGACCATTCTCAGATGTACCAGCTAATTCTTGGGCATACAAAGCAGTGCAAGATTTAGCAGCAAAAGGATTGGTCATTGGTTATGGAGACGGAACTTTTAGAGGTGACAGACTTGCCACTCGTTATGAGATGGCAATGGTAGTTGCAAGAATGCTCGACACCTATGAAAAAGGTCAAAACGCACAAGATCAAAAGATCCAGTTAAATGCTAACGACATCGCAACACTTATGAAGTTAGCAGAAGAGTTTAAGTCAGAATTAGCTTCTCTAAACGTCAGAGTTTCAGCGCTTGAGAAGCGAGCAGCTCTTGACACTGTGAACTTCACAGGAGATGCAAGATTTAGATTTGGCAGCGAAAAGGCGACATATTATGGGCTGAATCCATATTCCTATACTCCTACTGCTCCATATGCAAATGTCGTTTCGCTCAGTACTACTGGGCCTTCTGCCAATGGATACATCGTGGGGACACTTACCGATCCTGCAGGATATTACTGGTCTGGAACCTTCCCTCATGGCACTCTTTATGATCCTAATGGGAATCTTGCTATAAATGGTGTTCCTGTAGCAAAAAGCGATGCAAAGAACAATACTTTTATGCGTTATAGGGTAAGGCTAAATGTTGCAGCACCAGTTGCAGACAACATAGCCTTCAATGCAAGGCTTACTATGGAGAAGAATGCCGGAGTAAACAGCAATGGATCTTCTAATAGTAATCCAATTTATGCATCACTTACAGGTTACAACGACGATAGCAACACCCTTTATGTAGAGAGATCGTATATCACATGGACTCTGAACCCATATCCTGTAACCTTCGTACTTGGCAGACTTCCTACTATGGACTCAGGAGCATATTACAGCAACCTGTTTGCAGACACAGGAACAGAAGGAGCTATGGCGATATTTGACCTTAGCAATATGCTTCCATCAACCTCAGTTTCTGCTGCATGGGTCAAGCTCTTTGATGCAGGCTCGGTTACCTCTACTGCTGAGAGTCAAGGTTTGAAAGACAAAGATCTCTATATCCTCAACCTAAAGACGAAACTCTTTGATACAATAGGACTTGAGGCAGACTATGGCTCTATTTCAAAGTTTAGTATGTTTACAGACTCACTCAATGATATATATAACTACGGTAAATATAGTTCATGGGCAGTCATAGCAAACTGGAACATCTATAACATAAATATGTGGGCAGGATACAACGGTACATCCACAGATATGCCAAATGGAGTTTATGGACCTAACTTCCTAGGTTCTCCTTCTCCATACACCTACACAAGCATTGGCTCTGTTAGCGGTGGAGCATTCAGAATTGGTGCTACCATTCCCCTTCCAGTAGGAGCCCTCACAGGTGACTTCTGGTTTGGCAACAACAAGTGGTACAACCCATTGATAATAAACACTATGGGCTCAACTGATTACAAAGACTATTACAACGTCTATTACACACTCCCTGTAGCAAAGAATGCAACCCTGACTCTTAACTACGACTATTGGAAAGGTAAGAAGCCCTATCAAACTAATGCTGTGAGCATTTATGGGTACAATTATTATACCTACTATACCTTTAACCCAGATCAGATCGACAAGGATCAAAGATACTATATTCAGATGGACGTAAAGTTCTAAAAACCACACTTTAGCCCCCTGAGAAATCAGGGGGCTTTATTTTTTAGCCCCCCCCTTTTTTAATGACTTTTGAACTTTTACAAAAAATTGTTTAAATATTTTTCTGTTATCCTGCTTTTTAGCCTTGGCCCTATTTAAACATTTTCAAGAAATACCTGGCAGGCAATGAAAGATATTGGTTTTTTATCCATAACAATACCGCTCTTGTAAAGAGAGATCTCTCTCTTATTTCTTTATATACGATGTTTGAATTCATTAACAAACCTGTCATGTCTTTTGGAATTATCGCAATGCCCATACCTGTGTTAGCCCAGATGAGCATAGATCTTGTATCGTCAGCTCTGCAAATGATTTTGGGTTCAAATCCTGCCTTTTTACAGGCGTCTTCAATATTATTTTGGAATCTGTTGTGCATCAATAAAGGCTTATTCTTTAACTCAACAAGATCTATTTGTTCTTTTTCATCGTTCCAGAATTTCTTTTCAATTGCGCCTGCTACCATAGGTTCTTCTGGGAGACTTATATATTCAAAAATATCCTGATCTATAGGCGTACGTATAATGCCAATTTCAACGACTCCGCTTTTTAACATCTCTATTATCTCAAATGAGCTCCCCTCTCTTATGTGAAAATCTATTCCAGGATAATTTTCGTGATAACTTCTGATTTTCAAAGGCAATATAGTCTCACCTGCTGATGATATGGTGCCGATCGAAAGAGTGCCCTGAAGACCTTCTTTCAGATCGCTAAGCTCTTTTGACGTTTTTTTTGCAAGTTCTAGAATTTGTTTTGCTCGATTCTGAAGAAGTTTGCCTGCGTTTGTTATCTGTATCTTTCGCGTGCTTCTCTCTATTAGAACTACTCCAAGCTCTTTCTCCAGAAGTTTAAGCTGCTGGCTTAGCGGTGGTTGAGCTATATGGAGCTTTTCAGCTGCCTTAGTAATATTGCCCTCTTCTGCAATTGCTAAAAAATAAGAAAGCTGTCTTAAATCCATTCTTAACCTCCTGCGATATATATCTAATCAATATAAATATTATATTAATTAGATATTTTTCATATATATAATAACTCATTATAATTATTTTGAAAATAATAAGTAATTTTTATGCTAAATAAATTTTAAGGATGGTGCTCATGGAAATTTATATTGGATTTTTTGCATCAATTTTGACTATCGTCCTTGGAGTCCTAATGAACGTCTTTATTGGATACTTGCTACTGATATGCTGGCTTATATTTGTATTCATAGGCATAAAAAAAGGCTACTCCATAAGGGATTTATATAGGATGTCATATAAGGGCGGTAAAAAATCTATATTGGTCGTCCAGATACTTTTTCTTATAGGAGCAGTGTCTGGTGCATGGATGGCTTCTGGAACGATACCTGGAATAGTATATTACAGTCTTAGATTTATTAAACCTGATGATTTCATACTATTATCTTTCCTAATTTGCTGCGGGGCATCCTTTTTGTTGGGTTCTGCAACTGGTACTGTTAGTATCGTGGGGTTGCCGCTTATAATACTGGCAAAATCTGGAGATGTGAACTTAAACTTAGCTGCGGGCGCTATTATTGCGGGCGTTTATTTCGGAGACAGGTGTTCTCCTATGTCTTCAAGTGCCATCCTGGTATCCAATTTGACTGGCACTAACTTGTTCAAAAATATAAAAAATATGCTTTACTCTTCACTCCTACCATTTCTTTTGTCTATTGCCTTTTATTATGAATTTTCAAAGTTAAGTCCTTTGGACTTGGCCAATAACAACCTGACAGGCGAGATTTACAAGTCCTTTAACGTTGGCATGGTGGTATTTATACCTATCTTAATAATATTAATTTTATCTTTATTGAGAGTGAACATAAAGTATGCGATGCTGCTCAGCATGATTTCGGCATCTATCGTGGCTGTTGTTGTGCAGGGTCTTCATCCGGTAAAGGTTTTGGAGGACATCCTGTTTGGTTTAAAGCTTGGACAATTCGATCCACTTAGGAATATTTTGGAAGGCGGTGGGATTGAGTCAATGTCTAAAGCTTGCATGGCTATTTTTACTGCATGTTGTTTGGCAGGCATACTTGAGGGGATAAACGCTTTTGAGGGTATAAAGAACTATTTGATGAGATTAAAGCTGAGTGGACTTTTACTGTATCTATTGACAACTGTTATTAGCACTATGACTGCTGCTTTTGGATGTACACAGTCTATTGCTGTAGTAATGACAGATGAAATAATGAAGGGTTGCTATCATAAAGATGGAAAGTATAAATTTGCGTTGGATATTGAAAATTCCTGTATACTCACATCAGCTTTGATACCCTGGAATATTGCTGCAATGATTTGTACGGCAACTTTGAGCGTAAGTATGTATGGCTTTATCCCTTATGCATTTTATCTGTATATTTTTCCAATTTCAAATTTATTACAAATTCTATTTAAGGATGGTGCAAAGAGAAAATTGATAAGGCTAAAGACATAAGATATATTACTAAATTTATTGTGAAAAATATAATAAATTTTTTGAAGGAGAAACTAAGAATATTATTGGATTATGATAATAAAAAATTAAATTAATAATTTTGTTAATTAATAAAAAAATAGTAAAAAAAATATTATTTTAACTAATATTTAGAGTTTATATTATTAGAAATGGCTTTATATTATATAAAATTTGACTTAAAAATCTCTAAAATCAATTAGTAATTTTTAAATAATTGATAAAAATTGTATATATATGGATTTTACTTTTGAATGTTATAATCTTAAAAGCTGACATACAAGTAGGTAGTTTTTATTACTTTGTAAATTAGCTGACAATTCTGATAGAAGGGAGGATAGGACTTAGGGTTTACTGTTCTTATATATTCTATTGTCTTATTTTAATTTAAAGGGGGCTAGTGAATGAGCAAGACGAATTTTAGGTGGGTCATAATAGGGTTAGCTTTTCTCATTACCATTATCAACTATGTTGATAGGAGTGCAATTGCTTTTGCAATGCCAATTTTAAGTAAGTTATTTCATTTAAATGCAGAGGATATCGGCTTAACTCTGGGCGCTTTTAATATTGGATACGCCTTAATGGTTTTTGTAGGCGGGTTGCTTGTTGACAATTGGGGCTCAAGAAAAATATGGTTTTTGGCTGCGCTGGTTTGGTCAGTGAGCATATTTTCAACAGCCTTTGCAATGGGCTTTACTTATCTTTTTATTGTAAGACTAGTGCTGGGCTTAGCTGAAGGCCCGAACTTCCCTGCATTGAATAGGGTGGTAGGAGATTGGCTGCCAATTAGAGAAAGGGCTACTGCTCTGGCAGACGCTCTTGTGGCTGTTCCTCTCGCACTTATGATTGGCGGGCCAATTGTGGCATTTCTTGCAACAAGATTTGAGTGGCAGGGAATGTTCATGATACTTGGTTTGGCAGGCGTTATCTGGGCTCCCATATGGCTTTTTATGTACAAGGACTATCCAGAAAAATCAAAATTTGTAAACGATGAAGAGCTTGCTCATATTAGAGAGAAGTCCAATGTAGATAGAGCAAGATCAGATCACGAGATTAGACGTGAGCACAATAAAGTGCAAAAGGGCCTCTGGAAATTTTTGCTCACCAATCCCACGCTTTTATCCAATGACTGGGCCTTTTTCGTATTTGGGTATAATTTGTTCTTCTTTTTGGGATGGTTGCCGACTTTTTTGAATTCCACATATCATATGAATCTAATGAAAATTGGCGTTTTTACAATTTTGCCATGGGCTCTTGCTTCGATTTTGCTGTTTTTTGTTGGCAGATTGTCTGACAAAATTTTGGCAAGCACAAAAAGTCTAAGAAAGGCTCGTTCGCATCCAATCTGGATTAGCCAACTCTTAGGTGGATTTAGTCTTCTTCCTGTAATACTCTATCACGACTTAAATACAGCAATGATATCAATCTCTTTGGCTGTTGGATTGAATATGGCCGCAAATTCGAGTTTTTATGCTACCAACGTTGATGTTATCAGACAGCGCTCTGGAACGTCACTTGGTGTAATGGACTTCTTCTTTGCAATTGCAGGGCTTATAGCATCTACCTTGACAGGCTTCATTGTTCAGATTACCGGTTCATTTACTGCTGCTTTTATATTTATGTTATTTCTCAACCTCACATCGGTGGTTGGAGTAATCTTGTTCCATCATCCAGATGGTGAGAAGTTCCAGGCTTAGAAAATTATGAAATTCACGGGTTGGGGTTTTTTAAAGATTCCCAGCCCTTGGATTATAAATAACGGACTTTGTTTCTTAACTAACATAAGATTATTTTAAGGAAGAGTTCTCCGAGAAAGGAGGTAAGGGTTGGTTTTAGAGACTTAATCTTAAGGAAAAGGAAAGCTTTTCTTAAAGATTAAGTTATATTGTGACTTAAATTTTAGTAAAAAGGAGATGAAGATTTTGAAGACGAAACTAAAAAAGGAGCTAAACCTACTAGACCTGACGATGTTAGGCCTTGGCGGAATAATCGGTTCTGGTTGGCTTTTTGCTTCTCAGAAAGCAGCTAACCTTGCTGGACCTGCCGCAGTAATTTCTTGGATCATTGGTGGATTATGCGTATTTTTTATCGCTTTGGTTTATGCTGAGCTTGCAGGGATGCTTCCAGAGTCAGGTTCTTTGATTCGATATCCTCAATACACTCACGGTAACTTTGTCAGTTATGCTTTGGCTATTGCCCTGATCATAGGCGACTCTTCAGTTATAGCCATTGAAGCCTTAGCTACAGTTCAGTTCTCGAGTACATATTTACCTTTCATGTATAATAACCATCAGGTAACTTTAATCGGCTGGCTTTCTACTATGGGTTTGATAGTGATTTATTTCTTACTGAACTATTGGAGCATAAGGATTGCTGGTAAGACGAATACAGTAATAACGATATTAAAATTTATTACACCTGTTCTAACTGTTTTGTTTTTGATCGCGAGTTTTAACCCTGCAAATCTTACTCAACACGGAGGATTTGCACCATTTGGTTTCCCTGCGATTTTGGCTGCAGTGTCAAGCGGCGGTATTATCTTTGCTTACTTAGGGTTTAGACAGGCTGTAAATATGGCTGGTGAAGCAAAAAACCCAACAAAAGACGTTCCTTTGGCTGTAGGCCTGGCTGTAGTGATAGGAATAGTACTGTATGCTTCCCTACAGCTGGTGTTTGTGGGTTCGCTGCCTGCTCAAGAGATTGCAAAGGGTTGGGGACACCTGAATTTCAGGTCACCTTTTGCTGACATATTGCTTTTGATGAACATTCAATGGCTTGCTACTATAGTATTTGCTGATGCAGTGTTGTCTCCTTCTGGCACAGGTCTAATTTATGTGACTTCAACCTCAAGGATCATAAACGCCCAAGCTTTAAACGGTATTTTCTGGAAAGTATTTATGAAGGTTGATGAGAAAACTGGGATACCCAGATATGCGATGTGGCTGACTCTAATTTTGGCATTTTTGTGGACTGCACCTTTTCCGTCCTGGAACAAGTTGGTAGGCATCGTGTCGAACGCTATAGTGCTTACCTATATGATCGGACCGGTAAGCGTAGTGAGTCTTAGAAAGTTTGCACCAAATCTTTATAGGCCATTTAAGGCTGAACCTATAATGTTTATTTCTATAATAGCGTTTATCGTATGTACGCTTCTTATAGACTGGAGCGGATGGTCAAACGTTTCTGTGTTAATCGCGGTAGATCTAGTAGCGTTCTTGCTTTATTTCTACTTTGTGTTTACCAGAGATGAGCTAAAGAAAGATCTTGGTAAGAATATCAAGTCTGGATATTGGCTTATATGTTACTTGCTTTTCGTGGCTCTGATGAGTTACATTGGGAGCAAACATTTTGAAGGAATTGGCATGATAAAATATCCTTATGATCAATATATTCTGATCGTTGTTTCTATAGCTTTCTTCTTCTGGGCAGTAAACAGCGCTCACTATACCGACGATATTAAGGAAATAGTGGACGAAAGAGGAGACGAAGTAGCGCAAAGAGCTTCAAAATAGTTTATAATAATTAAAATTATTTTCGTAGAGGGCGGCTAAAAAAGCGCCCTCTGCATTTTAGAGGGTGAATAGATGGAAACAGTGTATAAGGTGCTTTTTGTAACTGTGCTTTCTGTGTTATTAAATATTCCTTTTGGAAATCTAAGATCAAAGGTTGGCAAGTTTTCTAAAAAGTGGTTCTTATATATTCATCTACCGATACCATTTATCGCTCTGCCCAGAATTTTTTTAGGTGTAAGCGTTTATTTTATTCCTCTTTTGCTAATCGGATCTATCGTAGGTCAAATTATAGGGGCAAGGTATAACTTTAAAATTAACCAGTGAAACTTTCTAAGAATTGCTATTTTTTTAGCTAATTGATATCATTCATATATGCTAAAACACATTTTTATAAGAGTAGAAGGGATAGTTCAGGGAGTAGGGTTTAGGCCCTTTATATACAGGCTCGCTGATGAGCTGTCTTTAAATGGATACTGCTTGAACGATACAGAAGGCGTAACTATAGAAGTCGAGGGGGAGGAGGAAAAACTTAGCAGATTTTTGATTGCTATAAGAGAGAATTTTCCGCCGCTTGCCCTGATAAATAGTGTTTCTTCAGAAGAAAGTGATCTGTTGGGCTATAACAACTTTGTAATTGAGAAGAGCAAACAAACTGATAAGAAGACAACCTTTATCTCTCCTGACACGAATATTTGCGATGACTGCCTTAGAGAGTTGTTTGACAAAGAAGATAGAAGATTTCTCTATCCATTTATAACCTGCACTAACTGTGGGCCCAGATTTAGCATTATTTACGATATACCTTATGACAGAAAAAACACCACTATGAGCCCATTCGAACTTTGTCCAGAGTGCAGCAAAGAATATTCTGATCCGCATGACAGGCGATTTCACACTCAGCCTACTGCCTGCCCCGTATGCGGGCCTAAGGTATATCTATACGATAAAGATAGAAATTTGATAAAGGATAGCGTTGAAGATGTAATAGACGAAACCTACAAGCTGTTGATGGCTGGCAAGGTAATAGCGATCAAGGGTATTGGAGGATTTCATCTTGCTGTAGATGCTAAAAACGACGAGGCTGTTTCAAGACTAAGGGAGAGGAAAAAAAGACCCTTCAAGCCCTTCGCCCTTATGGCAAATATTAATACAGTTACAGACTTTTTATGCACCACGAAAAAAGAATTTGATCTCCTTACTTCAAGGGCAAGACCTATAGTTTTGTTAAGGCAAAAAGAGGTGGCATCAGAAAAGATTAGTAAATACATAGCTCCGAATTTGACCAGTATTGGTATAATGCTCCCGTATACACCATTTCAACACCTTTTATTTGCTGTAGATGAATCAATGATTTTGGTTATGACAAGCGCTAATTTATCAGATGAGCCAATTGTCTATAAAGACGATGCTGCCTTCGAAAAACTTTCAGATATTGCCGATTACTTCGTTACCTATAATAGGGAAATTGCAATCCAAAGCGATGACAGCGTAATGTTTGTGTTAAATGACAGTGAGTTTTTTATCAGGCGTTCGCGGGGATTCGTCCCTGTGCCCTTTTTTACGAAAAAATTTAACAGGCATATCTTTGCTGCTGGGGCTGATTTGAAGAGCAGTTTTGCTCTTTCTAAGGATAACGTAATATTTTTGAGCCAATACCTTGGCGATCTCGCATCTGTAGATACTTACAACGTTTATAAAAATACCCTTAGGCATTTTGAGAAGGTTTTCGATATAAAGCCTGAGGTCTTTATTTCTGATATGCACCCGAATTATTTTACGACAAGGCTTACAGATGAAATATCTCTTGACTCTGAGAGAATATTTGTCCAACATCACCACGCACACATTGCAGCCGTGATGGAAGAGCACGGTATAGAAGATGAAGTTATAGGTCTTGCATTTGATGGAACAGGTTATGGTACAGATGACAAGATATGGGGCAGCGAATTTTTGCTTTCCAATAGGAAAGAATTTAAAAGGGCTGCTCATTTTTCGTACTTTAGATTGCCAGGAGCCGAAAAGGCAATTAAGGAAGTCTATAGAATTGGGCTTTCCTTGCTTGCTGATTTTGGGCTAAGCTCGCAAGAGGCAGCGAAATATATAAACTTTAGAAATATGAACAATTTAGAGATTATTTCAAACATGCTGAGGAAAAATATAAATTGTCCGCTAAGCTGTAGTATTGGAAGAATTTTTGATGGTGTCGCTTCAATTTTAGGGATTGCAGGAGTGGTGAGCACTGAGGCTGAGGCTGCACAGAAGCTTGAAGAATTGGCTCTTACCGGTAAAACAATATATCCATTTGATATAAATTTCGATATGTCTGGCGAAATTGAGATTCCTGTCAGCCAGATAGTCAGAAATGTAGTTGATATGAAAGATAAAAATCTGCCTATTGAAGATATTGCTCTATCTTTTCACAACGCTATATCAGAAATTAGTCTAAATTGTGTACAGGCCATTTATGAGAAGCACAAAGTTAAAAAGGTTGTGCTTTGTGGGGGTGCGTTCGTGAATAGAATTTTGTTAAATAAGATCTGGAAGGCTTTAAATTCTCGTGGCTTTGACGTTTATTTACCTCACAAAACTCCTTTGAACGATGGATCTATTGCTCTTGGCCAGATATCTGTGGGAAAAGAGCTGGCGAAATAACTGCGCATTTGCACATAATTAAATTTTTTAAGATATATTATTAAATATGTGCTATATTATTTTTTTAAAATTAAAAATTATGAAAAAAATTAAAAATTTTATTTTAATAAATATTTTTATATTTTCAGGCTATCTATTTCTTGCCTGGATACCTTCTTTATTATTTACTACTATTTCTCCTATCTGGCTTTCTGATGCCCTGGCTGTTTTTGCAGTCCTTGTATGGGGAGAATATCCTCTTTTTGGCATATTTTTGGCACTGTATACTGCTAACGTAGTATTTTTTGGATGGGGGGCGAATTCCTCTTTTTCTATCGCTTTTGCAGACACGTTTTCTCTCTTGATTAGTTTTCTTGCTATGAAAAGGCTAAAGTTTGACTTTAGCGATGTGTTTAAGGATGTCAGAAACTTCTTGATCTTTGCGATCTTCTTGTGCTTTATAAAGCCTTTGATATCATCTACGTTTGCATCTGTTATTTTTCTGACGTACGAGAAGCTTTCATATTCAGATCTCTTAAGCTTTATGGAAAATTGGTTTATATCTGGATTTTCTACTATCGTCTCTATTACTCCATTTCTTTATTTGCTTTGGATAAGGCGGAAAAATCTAAACAATATATTGAAGTCAAGAAGGGATGCTATAGAGTTTTGTATTCTTACTCTTCTAACTATCACTCTTTGGTATCTTTGCTTTATACCTGCACGTTTAGATAACGGTTTAAGAATAGGATTGTTATTTGTAGTAATTTTGCCAACTGTTTGGTCTGTATTTAATCTTGATTCCCTGGTCACATATTTTCTTACCTCTTTGGTATTTTTACTAATGTTTTATGCTACCGCTCTTGGATATGGACCATATTACTTTCTTATGAGAAGCAGCCCTATCTTTGACGCTGTAGTATTTTCTTCTGCAATGAGCTTCGCTGTATTGCTATTTTCTGTGCTGAAAAATCAAATAGAAAAGGGTCAGGCTTTTAACAATGCAATGGTAGAGCACACGCTTGCAGGCATAGTGGTAGTAAAAAACAGGGTAATACTGTCAATTAACAAAAGATTTTTAGATATGCTTGGTTACGAAATCATGAGCGACCTTGTTGGGAAAAGTTCAAAGATTTTATACTTTGATGAAGGGCAGTTTGAGAGAACAGAAGACCTTTATGAGGATCTGGCGACTAAAAATACTGCTCAGTTAAGAGATATAAAACTATTGAGATCTGATGGAGGACATATAATTTGTGATCTGTCAGGAGGACCCATAGAGAGAACAGGAGATTTATTGAATGCTGTAACCGTGTGGACATTTTTTGACGTTACTGAGAGATACAATATGCAAAGAGAAAGAGAGCACGAGTATGTGAACCATTTGAAGAAACTATCAAGAATTAATACCTTGAGAGCGAGCGTAAATAAAATAATTTTGAGCACAGAGTCTGAAGAAAATCTTTTTCAGTCGATATGCGATCTAACTCTTGAACACGCAAAGATGCTTTTTTCATATATTTTATATGCTGATTCAATGGGCAAAATAAAATTTCTTGCAAAGGCAGGAAATACAGACTTTTTGCAGAATACAGATTTCAGCGCAAACCTAAATGAAGAAAATGGCAGAAACGTTATGTCTTTTGTCTGGAACGGGAAAAAACCAATTTTTCTTCAGTCCTATGAGGAGTCTGATGTGTCAAACCATATGAAGGAAAGGCTTTTAGCTGTGGGAGTTAAGTCTGTGGCTGGTCTGCCAATATACTTTCATGAAAAGATATACGCTGTTTTTGTCGTAGCAAGCGATGAGCTAAATTATTTTGATTCTGAGCTAAAAGATGTTTTAGAAGATTTAGCAACTGACATCTCAAATGGATTGGAGAGAATTGAGCTTCTGCAAACTGAGCGAAATCTTATGATTATTCAGGATGCCCTCCTGGAGAATACCCTGGCAGGGGTTATAATGACCAGGGAAAATAGCATTATCAACGTAAACTCAAGGATGATAAGTATTTTCGGCTATCAATCGCCTGTGGATCTTATAGGAAAGCCTACAAGTATATTATATGATTCAGCAGATGAATATGAAAAGGTAAAGAGAGTTTACTCTAATGCAAGTGAAGACAAAAAGGCTTTTATAAACAATATAAAGATGATAAGAAAAGACAAGTCTGAGATTTACTGTGATCTTGGGCTTCGCCTGGTGAGCATAATGAATGAGGAGCTCGCTATCTGGACTCTTACCGATGTTACCCAGAGGTTTAACTTAGAGATGAAACTGCAATTCCAAGCTAAGAACGACTCTCTGACAAAGCTACCAAATAGAAGGGCTCTGAAAGAGGAGATGCCTTACATAATAGCAAGGGCAAAAAGAAATAAAAAGATGTTTTCAGTTTGTATGATAGACCTTGATGATTTTAAAATTGTCAACGATACCTTTGGACACGGTATGGGCGACAAGCTCTTGATAGATTTTGCAAATAGGATAAAGCTAAACCTAAGATCTAGCGATCTGGTAGCAAGGATTGGCGGAGATGAATTTATAGTTATAATTGAAGATATTAGAGAGGGCGACTATTTAGAACAGTTAAAAGGCGCTTTTAATAGGATGCATCTGGCAGTTGATGAGGGATATGAATTAGTTCCCGGGAAAGTTGTCAGAATTGGGATGTCATTGGGGGCGGCAATTTATCCTATTGATTCGACTGAACCAGATGAACTGATTAGAAAAGCTGATGCTGCAATGTATCAGATAAAGCAGCAAAAAAATAATCGAGTAAATTGGTGGCAAATAGGAGTAAAATAGATATTAATTAATTTGCTCTTAGGAGGACTGCTATAGCATTAAAACAAAACATAGAGTGGCCTCTTCAATATCTAAGGGCAAGGCTGACTTAAATTAAATTTTGGGAGCTAAGTTAACTTAGCTCCTCTTGTAAGCCTTTTGCTAATCGCTCTTAGCAGAATAGTTTACGATATGTTTTACCCTCTCGATTAATGGGGGGTGAGAGTAGTTGAAGAAAACATAGAGCGGATGAGGCACTGGGTTTGACAGATTGTCCTTGTGCAGTTTGATAAGGGTATTTTTAAAGGTTTCGGGATCTTGGGTTAACTGCAACGCAAACTCATCTGCCTGGTATTCATTCATTCTTGAAATCGGCATAAATATTAAGTTTAAAATAAGGCTGCCAAGCGGCAAAAATATTGTAAATATTATAAATATGCCATTGTATAAAGAATTCTCAAATCCAAACATATTGTAGATAGCGTTTAATTGAAGCAATTGACTGGTGATAAACATAGCCAAAATTATAATTAAGTCATTTAGGAAAAACATCTTAAATAGGTGATTGTGTTTGAAATGTCCAAGTTCATGGGATAAAACTGATATTATCTCGCTCTGTGTATGGTTCTTCAAGAAGGTGTCAAACAGAACCAGTCTCTTTTTCTTCCCAAAGCCAGTAAAATAGGCATTTGAGTGAGTGGACCTCTTTGACGCATCCATTACAAAGACGTTTTCAAGGGAAAAGCCCGTTTTCTCCAGGGTTTCTTTTATTTTCGACTCTAATTCGGGGTCAGACAGAGGTGTGAACTTGTTAAAAAGAGGTGCAATAAATATAGGATAAATATAAAGGATGAATAGATTTAGCAATATAATAAAGCAAGATGCCCAAACCCACCAAAAAAAACCAGCTATATTTATGAAACTTACTGTCGCAAATAGGATTACAAAGAGTATAGCCAGTCCAATAACTATTTGTAATAGCATATCCTTTATAAATAGCGTTTTTGTGGTTTTGTTAAACTCAAAAATCTTTTCTACGTAAAAGGTATCAAATATTGCAAAGGGAATCTCTATGACCTTAAAAATTGCATAAAATGATACAAACAACAAGAAGGCTTTTAGAAATTCAAATGTTTGAATTTGGTAAATATCTAAAGATATTGTTTGGATGATATTTATTGAAAACAGATAAAAGAATACAAGAATTTCAATAACTCCTTTAATTATTTGCATAGCCATCTTAAACTTTTGATATTTTATAGTCGAAATTGGTTTTTCTATAGGATAGATATCCTTAACTTTTTCAAGACTGTTTATATCGATGTTTCTGAGGTTTAGAAAATCAAGAAAGATACCGAAAAGATTTACAATAATTACCAAGAAAATAAACGTATAGCCAGCCTGCTGCAAAGTGACCTCCTTTAAAATTATATTGCGAACGTATTAATTATACTAACATTATAAACACGCAGTGTCTTAAAATTTTATAATTTCTGTATTATTTTAGTTTTCGAAAAAATAAATAATTTGTAGTAGAATAAAAAATAAATAATTGTAAGCAAGAAAGAGCTAAGAAGGGCATTTTTAATTTTAGAACTTAGAATGGCTATAATAGTTATTTTTAGGAGGAACCCTTGAAAGGCAAAATTGTAAACTGTGCTCTGTCGGACGATAGGGGCATTCCAAAAAACAGTGTGGAGTGCATAGAGCTTGTTGAAAATTATGGCGTTATGGGAGATGCGCATGCTGGCGTTTCTCAGAGACAGGTTAGCGTATCGAGCCTTTCGACTTATTCAAAGGGTATCGCTAAAGAGCTAAACTTGAAACCTGGCGATTATGCTGATAATATTACTATTGATGGAATTGAAGTTTATAATATGAGCGTTGGTACAAAATTTAAGATTGGCAAAGAGGCTGTATTGCAAATTGTAGAGATTGGAAAGGGTCCAAAGGATCACCTTGAAAAATCTTCTTATTTGCAGTTTAATAGACCTCATAATCAGATGTTAAAAGAGGGCGTGTTTTGCAAGGTTCTCAAAAGTGGCAAGGTTTGTATAGGAGATATTGTAGATTTCGATTTTTGATGTTTGACAATTTTCAAAAGGATTTTTATAATAGCTTCGTTTGAAAGGTAGGGTTTTAGATGAGAGTAGATGTCTCGCATATCCTTGATGACGTCGGAAGTAGTGTTAGAATTAAGACTCAGGAAGTTGCTCAGTTCGAGGAGCCTTCTCTTGAATTTTGCTCGCCAATCGATTTTGACTTAACTCTTACAAATGTAGGAAAGGCAATATTGGTACAGGGCAAAGTTAGGGGAACGCTTTTGATGGAGTGTGCTATATGTCTTAATAAGTTTAAGCAAAAGATTGAGTTTGATCTAAATGATGAATTTGTAAAGGGTAAGCCAAACGAGGACCAGTTTGCAATTCAAGGCAAAGAGATCGATCTTTCGGAGCTAATAAGACAGGAATTTTTGTTGTGGCTTCCAATGAAGCCAGTTTGCTTTCTTTGTAGAGAAGATATTAAGGAGGTCAATATTAGTGGGAGTACCAAAAAAGCGTCGTTCTAAAATGCGTCAAAATACGAGAAGGCCATTCATCATAGAAGGCGAATTGCCAAATATGCTTGCTTGTCCTCATTGTGGAGCCCCAACTCTTGCGCACAGAGCATGTTCCAAATGCGGAACTTACAGAGGAAGGGTCGTTCTTACGACCAAAGCTGAAAAGGCGGAAGAATAATTATAGGACAAGAATAATAACAACTTGATTTCTATAGCCTTTGACCTTTTAGGTGGAGATAAAGCACCAGAAGAGACGGTGCGTGGTCTCGTTTTGGCGATGGAAGCGAGGTCGGATTTTGTTACTTATGCTGTCGCTACCAAAGAAGTATTTGACAAATATGACAAAATCTTATCTCCTTTTATAACCTCTGGCAGGGTAGAAGAAGTATGCTGTGATAGCACATTTGAAATGGATGATGAGCCTGTCAAGGCATGGATGAATAAAAAGGGATCGAGCTTACATAAGCTGGTAGATCTGGTAAACGATGACCTTGCCTGCGGTTGCATATCTCTTGGGAGTACTGGCGGCTGTTTGGTAGCCGGAACTCTTGGCGTAGGCAGGTTAAAAGGCATAGAGAGACCTGCCATAGGCGTGCTTTTGCCCTCAAAACAAGGTGGCTTTCTTCTGATAGATGCCGGGGCGAATGTAGATGTCAAACCAAAAAATATTCTGGACTTTGCAAGAATGGGCAGCGTGTATATGAAATTTCTTGGTTTTGAGAACCCGAGCGTAGGCCTTTTCAATGTAGGTGAAGAGAAGGGCAAGGGTGACAGGCTCAGACAGGAGTCTTATGAACTGCTCTCCAAAAGCGATCTTAATTTTACTGGAAATATGGAAGGCAAGGACGCATTTTTTGGGAAATGCAGCGTGCTTGTTTGTGATGGCTTTATCGGAAACATCTTTTTGAAAACTACTGAGGGCGTTTCTGATTACGTAAGATACGAAATGAGAGATGCCATAAGGCAGAGTTTTATGACAAGGTTAGGTGGGATGCTCCTATATCCTGCTCTTGCCAGGCTTATAAAGCGAGTTGACTACTCAAATTATGGAGCCGCCCCTCTTTTGGGCGTTAAAAAGGTTTTTTTAATTGGCCATGGAAGAAGTGGGCGTGTGGCTGCTAAGAATGCTATATTGCAGACGGTAAAACTTTGTTCTACAAATCTAATAGAAAAGGTAAAAATTATAGGTGAAAGTTAAGGATGTAGGAATAACAGGCTGGGGTTCCTGCGTGCCTGAAGGCGTCGTTACGAATCTTGAATTAGAGGGTATGGTCTCAACCTCTGATGACTGGATTAGGGATAGGACTGGCATTATTAAGAGGCACGTAGCATGCAGAGGTGAAAAAACATCTAATTTATCTATTTCAGCTTTGCAAAATGCAATGTCATTGGCGAAGGTTGAACCTGATGAAATTGATTTGATAATAGTAGCCACGTCGTCCCCCGATATGCTTTTTCCTGCTACCTCCTGTATAGTGCAGGATGCAATTGGAGCAAAGAATGCTGCTGCTTTTGACCTATCTTTAGCCTGTTCTGGGTTTGTATATGCTCTTTGTGTAGGAGCACAGTTCATCCAGAGCAAAGCCTACAAGTGTGTGGCAGTCATCGGAGCAGACATTCTTACACGCTTTATCGACTGGTCGGATAGAAAAACTGCAATATTGTTTGGAGATGGAGCAGGTGCGTGTATTTTAAAAAATATGCCAGGAAATGAATGGTGGTTTTTTTTGGGAAGCGATGGGAGCGGGGCAGAGCACCTGAAGATAACAGGCAGCGGCTCGACAGATCCAGGTCAACGCAGCGCTAATCAAAAAAAGCTATCCATTATAGAGATGAATGGGCAAGAGGTTTTCAAATTTGCAGTAAGATCAATGGTCCAATCTGTAAAAAATGTTCTTGAGGAGTCAAACCTAAGCTATGATGACATATCGAAGATTGTTCCTCATCAAGCAAATAAGAGAATAATAGAATCTGTGAGAAAACACCTGAAATTGGAGGGTGACAAATTCTATGTAAATGTAGAGCGTTTTGGCAATACATCTGCAGCGTCTATACCGATTGCCATTGATGAGGCATATAGATCAGGAGTTCTTAAAACAGGCGATAAAGTAGTTCTTGCTGCCTTTGGAGCAGGGTTTGCTTTCGGATCGGGACTTATATCATTATGAGCAGTAAAACAGTGCTGCTTTTCCCAGGACAGGGTTCACAATATATGAATATGCACTTAAAATTAAGTGCAAAATCACAGAAATTCATAAAAGAAATATTAGATGAGTTAAATCTGTCTTATGTTATAGACTTGATGTCTACCTCCGAAGAATCTCTTGTGCCTACCAATATTTCTCAGGTAGCTATTATCTCTACAAGTCTGGGGTTTTTGAAGGATATTGCAGACAAAGACCTTAAATTTGGCGCTTCTGCAGGTCACAGTCTTGGAGAATATGGCGCTCTGGTTGTTGCAGGGGTTCTTTCCTTTAAGGATGCAGTGAGGATAGTGGCTGTTAGAGGCCGTCTTATGGGAGAGTGTGCTGCAAGACGGGGCGGAAGTATGGTAGCCCTTCTGGGATTCGATAAAGAGATGGTTGAGGATCTTTGCAATGAGGCTTCGCGATTTGGTATATGTGTGATTGCCAATGAAAACTCTAATCAGCAAATAGTAATTTCTGGCGAGAACAAGGCTATTGACTGGGTTCTTGAAAATTATAAAAATTTTAAGATAAAGAAAGCTATAAGATTGAAGGTGGAAGGCGCATTTCATTCACCCCTTATGGAAGATGCTGCTAAAGAATTTAAAAACTTTTTGGGCAGTTTGGAATTTGGAGATTTTGGCTTGCCTGTATATAAAAATGTTGATGGCCGTCCATACACTGATGCCAAAACAATACCCGATATACTGTCAAAGCAGATAATTAGCCCTGTTAGATGGGTAACCACTATTGAAAATATTGTTAACGATGGTTTTGAGAGCTGTGTCGAGGTTGGCCCAAAGAATGTTCTATCAACAATGTTAAAGCGTTGGACAAAGTTAGAATGCAGCGCTTTAGATGGAGAGTGAATATGATATTAGATGGTAAAGTAGCTCTTGTCACTGGTTCGAGCAGAGGTATAGGCAGAGCAATTGCGAAGGCCTTTGCTGTAAATGGCGCAAAAGTCCTGATTAACTATGCGTCAAACGATGAGGCTGCAAACAATTTTAAAGATGAATTGCTCAGTATGGGATGCAGCGTGGAAACTTTTAGGGCAGCAGTGGACAAGGAGAGCGAGGTAAAAGCGCTTTTCGAAAAACTAGATAGCTTTGCTGGCAGGATTGATATACTGGTGAACAATGCTGGCATAACCAAAGATGCCTTGATATTGAGAATGACAGAGTCCCAGTGGGATGATGTGATGGATGTAAATCTTAAAGCTGCCTTTTTGTGTTCAAAGGAAGCAGCAAAGAGAATGTTAAAACAAAAAAGTGGAAGAATTATAAATATTTCATCGGTCGTTGGTCAGATTGGTAATCCAGGACAGGCAAACTATTCGGCATCAAAATCAGGCTTGTTTGGTTTGACAAAGTCACTTGCAAAAGAGCTCGGTTCAAGAGGGATACTTGTCAATTCTATTGCACCTGGTTATATTGTTACAGATATGACCTCCGGGTTATCTGATGATATAAAAAATAAGTTGCTCTCATCAATAGCATTGGGAAGACTTGGCTTGCCTGAAGATGTGGCTGATGCTGCATTGTGGTTGGCTGGATCGGCAGCTTATGTTACTGGACAGATTATTTCTGTAAATGGCGGTATGTTTTGAAATTGAAAGGAGGTGAAGTTAATGAGTGAAAATGAAATCTTTGATAGAGTAAAAAAAATTATTTCAAATCAGCTTGGAATAGAAGAGGGAACTATAGAGATGGGCTCTTCCTTTGTAGATGATTTGGGAGCTGACTCTTTAGACACAGTTGAGATGGTGATGGCTTTTGAGGAAGAATTTGGAGCTGAAATTCCAGATAAAGATGTAGAGAAGATCAAGACAGTTGGAGATGCTGTGAAATTCCTATATGAGAAGGTAGGAGAATAAGACTTCTTAGGATTCAGTAAAGAAGTAGACACTATCGCATGCTTGCGGGAAAGTACGCTGATGAGAAATATATATGCGTATACCCAGAAGCAGTAACCAATGCGAAAGCGATGCCGATTGGAGGAGCGAGTAGCGTTATATGGTTTTCACATGGGATCCTCTTGCTTTTGCGAGAGGAGGAGGTCAAAAATACTACTTTGGGAGTAAGTGAAATTTGGAGAGCAGTATTCTTAAACCATTAAATATAGGGAAAATAACTATCCCCCTGCCGATTTTGCAGGGGGGAATGGCTATTAGGGTTTCTACTGCACCTCTGGCAGGAGCTGTCGCAAGAGAGGGTGCAGGCGGCATTATTGCTGCGACTGGAATGGAAGATGAAGAACTAACAAGCCAAATAAAATTAGCAAGAAAGATTTCAGAAGGCAATGGCGCTATCGGCATAAACGTAATGTATGCCTACAGTGAATTTGAGAGGGTAGTAAAAACGGCGATTGCTGAGGGAATAGATTTTGTAGCTACTGGTGCTGGGTTTTCAAGAGATATTTATAAATGGGCTAAAGATTCTAATACTCCAATTCTGCCAATTGTTTCTTCTGCAAAGCTGGCAAGACTTGCTGAGAAATTGGGCGCAACCGCGATAATACTTGAAGGCGCAGATGCAGGAGGCCATCTGGGTACCGACAGATCTACCTGGGATATCATGCCTGAGATTCTCGAAGTCATATCTGTTCCTTTGATAGTAGCAGGCGGCATATATTCTGGCAAAGAAATGGCCAGAGCATTAAAGATGGGAGCTAAGGGAGTTCAGGTGGCGACCAGGTTCGCACTTTCAGAAGAGTGTGACGTTAGCCCCGTGTTCAAAAAAGTTTTACTGGAAGCAAAAGCTGAGGATATTGTAAAGATAATGAGTTCGGTGGGATTCCCTGGAAGGGCTATTCTGACTCCATTATCAAGGAAGATCATTGAAGGCAGAGCCCCCAAGCCTGAGGTCTGTGAGGGTTGCATAAAGAAGTGCACTAGAACATTTTGTATAAGATTAGCTCTGGAATCGGCAAGACTTGGCGACTATGAAAATGGGCTTTTCTTCAGCGGATCAAATGTTTTTAGATATTCTGACATACTTCCCGTGAAGACAATTATAGAAAATTTTGTGCATGAGGCCGAGGAGGAGCTATCATGAAAAAAAGAGTAGTAATTACTGGAATGGGGTGCGTAACCCCGCTTGGTAACGAAGTAGATATATTTTGGGACATGATAAGAAATAGCAAGAGCGGCATAGTCAAGATCGACGATTTTGAGCAGGAATTTCCATCTATGGTTGCTGGACGAGTAAAAAACTTTGTCCCGGAAGATTATCTGGATAGAAGAGATGTTCGTCGCACATCGAAGTTTGTTCAATATGCAGTTGCTGCTGCCCATAAAGCTATGGAGGATTCAGGCCTTTTAGACTTTGATGATAAATTGAATGTAGGAGTTTGCATCGGGTCTGGCATAGGCGGAATAGACATTATGGAGGAGCAAGCTATAGTTTTATATAAGAAAGGTCCTATGAAGGGTTCGCCATTTATGGTTCCTATGATGATAGTAAATATGGCGTCTGGCTATGTGGCCATTAAATTTGGACTGAAAGGACCAAATTTTTCGCCGGTATCTGCTTGTGCATCGAGTAACCATGCAATAGGAGAGGCTTTTAGGAGCATTACCTATGGAGATGCTGATATTATGTTATGTGGCGGAGCTGAGGCTGCCGTAACTCCTTTGGCCATAAACGGCTTTTGTGTAATGAGGGCGCTATCTACCTGCAGAAACGATACGCCAGAGCTGGCAAGCAGACCTTTTGATAAGTCGAGAGATGGCTTTGTGATGGGAGAGGGTTCTGGCATAATCGTATTAGAAGAGTTGGAACACGCCTTGAAAAGAGGAGCTAAGATATACGCTGAGCTTGTGGGCTATGGTGCCTCCTGCGACGCATATCACATGGCAGCTCCAGATCCTTCGGGCGATGGTGCTTATATATGTATAAATAGGGCTTTGAAGGATGCAGCTATTTCATATGAAGAGATAGATCTGGTTAACGCTCATGCGACTAGTACTCCTGCTGGTGATGAAGGCGAGTTAAAGGCTATAAAGAGAGTCTTCAAAGAGCATGCTAAGGATGTGTTTATTACATCAAATAAATCTATGATAGGTCACTTGCTTGGCGCAGCGGGGGCAGTTGAGATGGTTGCTACTGTTATGTCACTGAGAGAAAATATTGCCCCGCCTACAATTAATCTTGATGATCCGTGCGATGAAGCTGAAGGCTTAAACCTTGTGCCAAACTTTAGCCAGGAGATGAAGAGGTGCGAGTATGCTATATCCAATTCTTTTGGATTTGGCGGACACAACGCTTGCTTGATAATTAAGAAGTTTAGGGGTTAAATTGCCAAAAAAAGAATTGGTTTTAGAAACTTTTTCTAAAATATCAAATGTCTACGATCATATGAACGATATTATGACGTTGGGCATGCATAGAGATTGGAAAAATTTGCTAATCAAAGAAACGTTTAAATTTTGTAAAGGTTCAGACGTTCTTGATATAGGCAGCGGTACTGGCGATCTGGTTTTTTTGATTAATAAGAAGTATCCAGAAGTGAAAAAAATAGTAGCTCTTGACATAAACGATAATATGCTCAAAAAACTGGAACACAAGATAATAAAAAATAATATAAAAAATATAGAAATTATAAAATCATTTGCTGAAGATCTGCCCTTTGAAAACGAGTCTTTTGGAGCAGTCGTATCTTCATATACTGTAAGAAATCTTGAGGATATAGAGAGCTCTTTTAAGGAGATCTACAGAGTAATAAAAGGACCTGGTGTCTTTGGATTTCTTGAACTTTCTGAACCAAGTATTCTTAAGGGTCCATTTTGGTTCTATATGGATAAAATTTTGCCATTTTTTGGGAAAAGAATAGGCTGCAAAGAACAATATGAATATCTCGGGAAATCTCTTAGAGCTTTTTTGACTCCTGAGAAGATTGCCCTTTTGTTAAAGAGTGTAGGGTTTAAAAAAGTATATATAGCTAAGGTTTGCGCGGGGGTTAGCACCATATATATCGCAGTAAAGTAGAGTCTTACTTGTAGACATTTATCTATAGAGGCGCAATGTTTTGCGTCTCTATATTTTTTTATATCGTTGGTATATTGCACCGTGAAATACCACAGAAAATGTTGCGAATTGTCTGAATTTAATAACATACAATATATTAAAAAAATAGTTGTAAAATGCTATTAGGAGGTGATTATATATGATTGATAAAAATATTATAACTGAACTCGAAAATATTGTTGGTAAATCAAATGTGTTGACTGATCCGAGCGATCTGATGCTTTATTCTTATGATGCTACCCAATTTTATAGAGTTCCAGACTTAGTCGTAGTAGTTCACAATTCTGATGAGGTATCTAAGATAGTAAAGCTAACAAGAAAAAATAATGTAAACCTATATCCGAGGGGATCGGGGACAAATCTGAGTGGAGGCTCTATCCCAGCAGATGGCGGCATTGTAATTGAATTGAACAGGCTAAACAAGATTTTAGATATAGACGTTCAGAATAGAATAGCTGTTGTAGAGCCAGGCGTGGTTGCTGCCACTCTTGATGCTGAGGTTTCTAAAAAGGGACTCTTTTACCCGCCTGATCCAGGAAGCATCGCAGTTGCAACTATCGGAGGGTGTGTAGCTGAGGGTGCAGGAGGCCTTAGAGCGCTGAAATATGGCACTACAAAGGATTATATTATAGGCTTGGAGGTAGTATTGCCAAATGGCGATATTTTGCAGACAGGGAGCCTTGCTCTCAGGGGATCTCCTGGGTTTGATCTGACCCATCTTTTTGTGGGCTCAGAAGGAACTCTTGGGATTATAACCAAAATTGCTGTTAGACTTATTTATCCTGCTAAAGCAAGAAAAACCTTTTTGATAATGTATGACAGTGTGGGTTTGGCAGGAACAGCAGTTGCGAAAATAATAGAGAACAAGATTATTCCTTCAACAATGGAATTTTTAGATAAGATAACTATAAATGCGGTAGAAGACTTTAAAAAAATCGGGCTCCCCAGGGATATTGAGGCGCTACTTCTCATAGAGATAGATGGAGAGGCTGAAGACGTAGAAGCCTCAGCGAAAATTCTTGAGGACGTATGTATGAAGGTAGGGGCAAGATCTATTTCTGTAGCTAAGGATGATGCCCAAAGGCTGGATCTTATGGAGGCAAGAAGATCCGCCCTGCCAGTTTTGGCAAGACTTAAACCCACTACCATATTAGAGGATGCTACCGTGCCAAGGAGCAAGGTCCCCGAAATGCTTGAGAAGATTCACGATATTCAAGGTAAATATGATCTGATGATAGGGAGCTTTGGTCACGCTGGAGACGGCAACCTTCATCCAACTATTTTGGTTGACAGAAGAAACAAAGAAGAGATGAAGAAGGTAGATATGGCTATCAAGGAGATATTTGATTACTGTATCGATTTAGGCGGCACTTTGACTGGTGAACACGGAATAGGCATTGTAAAGGCTCCTTTTATGGAAAAAGAATTTAAGAAAGAAGGACTTAGCCTTTTCAGGGACATAAAGAAAGCACTCGATCCTGATAACAAATTAAATCCAAACAAGGTTGTAGGTGCTAAGGAGGTTCATCTTGACTACATCTAATGATAAAACTTTGCCACTAATAGAAGGATATTATGAAGAACAGATAATTCAATGTATGAAATGCGGAATGTGTCAGAGCACTTGTCCTGTATATTATGAAGATTCACTTGAAACTGGTTGCGCTAGGGGTAAACTCGCTCTTTCAGAGGCACTGTTGCACGGCAAATTGGAACCAAATCATAAAATTGAGATGATATTTAACAAGTGTCTGCTTTGTCACGCTTGCGCCCAAGCCTGTCCGGTGGGGCTCTCTCCTGACAAGGTTTTTGCAGCGGCGCGCGCTGAAATGGTAAAGAGATATGATATGCCCTGGATTAAGTCTGTGATATATAGAAAACTTTTGGGTCAGGGAAAGCTGTCTTCATTGACTGGCGCTATTTCTCTTGCGAACAGATTGAAGCTTTTTAGTCTTGCAAGGTCTTTATCTATCCCCAAGATGCTTGGCAAGAGCGTGGAAAGGCTTTCTTTTATAGACTTGCCAGATATTCCATCCAGGCCATTTATGGACAGATTCCCTGAGGTTCTTGAGCCCAAGGCGAAGCCAATAGGCACGGTGGGATATTTTGTGGGCTGTGCGCAAAACAGCGTTTTCCAGGATGTTGCTGAGGCCTCGGTGAACGTGCTCCTTTCTTTGGGCTATAGGGTGATAATCCCAAAGGGCCAAGGTTGCTGTGGGTTTCCGCATTATGGAGCAGGAGATTTTGAAACCTTGAAGCAAAAAATAGCTCAAAATTCAAGTGTTTTTAAAAAACACAAATTGGATGCAATCATAATTTCTTGTGCCACTGGCGGATCAGGTTTAAAAGATGTCTATCCTGAGATTACAAAACAAGATGATATTACTACACTGGGCGCAAAGGTTTACGACGTATCTGAATTTTTGGCTCAAAAACATCTAAAAGACTTAAAAAAGATGATGCCGAAAAACACAAAGGAAAAGATTAAGGTGACCTATCATGATGCCTGCCACCTCAATAGGCTTCAGGGCGTGGCAAGCCAACCAAGAGACCTCTTAAACATAATGCCATCTTATGAATTTGTTGAGATGGAAAACTCTACGAAGTGCTGCGGAGAGGGAGGTGGATTTACCGTTTATTATCAGGAGATATCTACCAACGTAGCAAATAGGAAGAGAGAGACCATAAAGAATACTGGTGCAAAGATAGTGGCACTTGGATGTCCGGGATGCAGGGCACAGATATCGGGCGCTCTTAAGCAAGATGGCCTAAACATAGACACAAGGCATACAGTTTGTCTTTTGTGGGATGAGATTAAAAAGTCAAACGGCAAATAATTTTAATACTTTGACAAGATTTACAAGAGAGAGGAGTGAAAATACTTGCTTAAGTCTGAAAAGATAGAGAAAAACTTGTGTGATAAGAATATTCCCTTCAAGGATGAAACGCCCTATTCAATAATCTATCCCGAAAGCAACAAAGACGTTCTGGAAGCCCTGCTTTGGGCAGACAAGGAAAAGATTCCTGTTGTGCCGCGTGGATCGATGAGCAGTTTGTCGGGTGGAAGCACTGCGGCAAAAGATTCATTGGTTATTGATTTTTCTAAGATGAACAAGATAGTGGAGATGGACACTCATGACCTTGTGCTTACTGTGGAACCTGGAGCAAAGTTAAAGGATATTTATTCTGAGGTTGAAGGCTCTGGTCTTTACTTTCCTATCGACTCATTTTCGTCTTACAATGGTACTGCTGGTGGGGCAGCAGGTGAAAATTATCAGGGTATGAGATTCGCAAAATATGGGGATACTAGATTAAATACAATGCAGATTGAATTCGTTACTCCTGTACACGGCATTGTAACCTTAGGCGGCAAAACGGTTAAAAATGTTTCTGGATATGATGCAAAGATAGCATGGATTGGCAGCGAGGGAGCCTTGGGCATATTTACCAGATTAATGTATAAGCTGATGCCTCTCCCTGAAAAAAGATTGGCAATGACTTTGCCATTTGACTCAATTAATGACTTTTTCAACTTTAAAAAGGAATTTGATTCCTTGAAGATATTTGCGAGCGCACTTGATCTGATGAGCAACAAAGTTGCTGGCTATCTTTCTGAGTGCAGCTCAAAATATGCAGCCTTTATTCTGATCGAGGGCAGAGAGCTTGAGGTGGAAAGGCTGAAACAGACGATATTGAAGTTTGGGAAGTCATCTAAGATAAAGACCTTTGAAGGAAATGATTTTGACACTATATATAAGGGCAGACTTAGTATGGGAGATGTGGCCTTAGAGAATAAGTTATTAGCAGATGACGTGACGCTATCTCTCAGATCCTGTCCTGATTTTTTGAATTTCATAGTTGAGAAAAATTATGACTTTTTATTTCATGCTCAGGATGGAGGAATACTTGTTTTTAGAACCAATCTACCAGACGAAAATGATGAAATTTACAAGATGGTTCTGGAACAAAATGGTTCGTTGGTTGCAGAAAGGCAGTTGGGCGTTCAAATGAAGAGAAAATTGTTTCTGGAAAAGGCTGGCAGTGTTTATAGGGATTTGATGAACTCTTTAAAGAAGTCAGTAGATCCAAATTTCATTCTGGCTCCTGATAGGTATGTTTATTAATCCAGATCGCAATGTGTTTGGATTGAAAATAGCTCAAAGTTTTATAAATTTATGGAGGCGATGTGTATAAAATGGACAAAATGGATATGTTTTTTAAACCAAAGTCTATTGCCATAATTGGCGCATCAAGTGAAGAAAAGAAGTTAGGTTATGCGGTGTTAAAAAACGTAATAGATGGAGGATATAATGGCAATATCTATCCTATTAACCCAAAGTCAGATTCTATATTGGGTTACAAGTGTTACAAAAGCGTTCTGGATATCCCTGAGGATATAGAGCTTGCTGTATTTGTGATACCTTCGAAATTCGTAAATCCTGTTATGAAGGAGTGCGCACAGAAAAATGTTAAGGGCGCAATAGTTATCACAGCAGGATTTAAAGAGACTGGCGTAGAGGGCGCAAAGCTCGAAAGGGAGCTAAAAGATATAATTAAATCAAATAATATTAGGCTTGTGGGACCAAATGTTCTGGGTCTAATAGA
Source organism: Thermodesulfobium sp. 4217-1 (assembly GCF_039822205.1). Taxonomy (NCBI): domain Bacteria; kingdom Pseudomonadati; phylum Thermodesulfobiota; class Thermodesulfobiia; order Thermodesulfobiales; family Thermodesulfobiaceae; genus Thermodesulfobium; species Thermodesulfobium fumaratoxidans. The sequence continues at coordinate 34,192 of NZ_JBAGBW010000006.1, read as the reverse complement.
CACACACAACAATATAAACGCATCGTTTGCTTCATTTATGCCCAAAAAGGGAAATATTGGTTTTATATCTCAGTCTGGAGCTTTTGCAACTGCAATTATGGATTGGGCTGCCGCTAACGATATAGGCTTTTCGAAATTTATCAGCATTGGAAACAAGGCTGATGTAAACGAAGTCGACCTTTTAGACGTGCTAAAAGATGATAAAGATACCGATGTTATCTTGATGTACCTTGAAAGCATTGACAATGGCAGTCTTTTTATGGACATTGCATATAAAACTTCCAAAGTAAAACCCGTCATAGTCCTAAAGTCTGGCACAACTGCCGCTGGCGCAAAGGCTGCAACAAGCCATACAGGTTCGCTTGCTGGCTCCGATCAGGCATACACCTCTGCTTTTAAACAGTGTGGTGTTATAAGGGCGTCTACCGTAGAAGATCTATTTGATCTTGCTATTGGTTTTGCCTATCAGCCGCTGTTGAATGGAAGTAACATCGCTATTGTTACCAATGCAGGCGGTCCTGGTATCATGGCTTCTGATGCAATAGAAAACTCTGGGCTAAACATTGCAACCATTTCAAGTGATATTGTAGAGAAATTGAGGGCAAATCTGCCTTCTGCTGCTGCAGTCTACAATCCTGTAGATGTCTTGGGGGATGCGCTTGCTGATAGATATGAATTTGCGCTTGACAATGTTTTAAAGGATAAGGGTGTGGATGGTGTTATGGTTATTCTCACACCTCAGGTTTACACTCAGGCAATGGAGACTGCTGAGAGCATTGTAAAGGTGAAGGATCCAAGCAAGCCAGTCTTTTCTATATTTATGGGCGGCAAGACTATTGCCCCTGCTGCATCATATTTGATGGGGAAGAGCGTTCCAAACTATTCATTTCCTGAAAGAGCGGGATTCGTCTTCAAGTCTATGTACGAAAGAAAAATTTGGTTAAATAAGCCTGAACCAGTTTACAAAAAATTTGATTCAAATTTTGACGTAGCTGCAAAATCTCTAAGGTCTCAGGATAGGCATAAAAGGCCAAGTTTGGGCGATTGGGAGGTAAGAGAGGTTTTCGAAGGGTATGGGTTTAATCTTCCCAAAACTCTTCTTGCTACTACCAGTCTGGAAGCAAGTGATTTTTCTGCCGAATTAGGGTTTCCTGTCGTTATGAAGATAGCATCTCCTGATATTTTGCACAAAACTGATGTGGGCGGTGTAAAAGTAGGGCTTAAAAATAAAGATGAAGTAATCAGGGCTTTTGACGACATTATGATATCTGCCAGAAGGTATTTTCCCGATGCTGAGATCTGGGGAGTATCAGTCCAGCAGATGCTTCCTGCTGGCAAAGACGTCATAATCGGCTCGGTTAAAGATCCGCAATTTGGACATATGATTATGTTTGGTCTTGGTGGCATTTACGTCGAGGTCTTAAAGGATGTTTCTTTTAGGATCGCTCCCATTTCTGAGATCGATGCAAGAAATATGATCAGAGAAATTAAATCTTTTAAAATGTTGGCAGGCGCAAGGGGAGAAAAAGGCGTTGATCAAAATGCGATTGTTGATGCTATACTAAGGGTATCAAATTTGGTTACCGATTTCCCCGAAATTGTGGAATTGGATATCAATCCACTTAGGGTGTTTGAAGAGGGTGCGGTAGCAATTGATATGAGATTAACCGTTGGAGGTGGGACAGAATGAAAGGGCTATACTTTGTATCACCAGAGTCGTTTGTTGGAAAGAGCACGGTGCTTTTGGGGATAGCAAGAAATCTCCAGGCAAAGGGTAAGAAGGTTTCATATTTTAAGCCTCTTGGCAATCTCCCAACAAGAGAAGAGGGTTTATTGACAGATGAAGATGCTGTTTCTGCACGTAAAGCGTTGGGCTTGAGTGACCCGCTTGACGAAATGGTGCCTGTTGTTATGACGCCTGATTTAGCTGTCCTGTTTCTAAAATCTCAGGTGACAGACATTACAAAACAGGTAAAAGAAAGCTTCGAAAAACTCTCTAGTAAGAATGACATCATTCTCGTAGAGGGAGTGGGTAACTTTACTGAGGGCAAAATGTACAGCCTTGCACCAAAAGATGTCGTTGAACTTCTCGACCTTAATGTGGTAATAGTCGCAAAATGTGAAACAGACATTCTTGCAGACCACATTCTTGAAGCGAAGGAAGTATTTAAAGACAGACTTTTAGGGTTCGTGGTAACTGGTGGAACTCAGGCTTGTAGGGAGTATCATCACAGGCTTCTGATACCATATCTTACAGGTAAGGGTATTAATTTCCTTGGGGCAATTCCTCAGGATGAGACCCTGAAGTCCATTAGTATTCGTGAGTTAGTAGAAGTATTAAATGGCGAGATACTCTGTCAAGAAGACAAGCTCGATGAGCTGGTTGAGAGGTTCCTTGTCGGCGCTATGAGTGTAGACAATGCTCTCAGATACTTTAGGAGAGTAATAAACAAAGCTGTGATAACGGGTGGGGATAGATCAGATATCCAGATGGCAGCTCTGGAGACCCCCACTAAAGTTCTAATATTAACTGGAAACTTTTATCCAAGCAACGTAGTTCTTGCAAAGGCTGAAGATGCAGGTGTGCCTATCGTTCTCGTAAAGCAGGACACCCTTACTGTGGTTGAGCTTGTTGAGAGAGTATTTGGTAGGGCTCGCATTAGAGAAGAAAAGAAAATTCAAAGGGCAACTACTATGGTAGAGGAATTCGTAGACTTAAAGGCTATTAGCAAAGCCCTTGATTTATAATTAAAATCTTCATTTTACCCCGCAATGTAAAAATTGCGGGGTTTTTTAATTCAGAAAAGTTGTATTATAATTTTTCTAAATGGAGTTAAATATAAATAAATTATGAAGGTAGGAACAATGAAGAAGAGATATGAGAATCCACCAATTGTAGAAGTTGTGTGCGAATTTCAGTTTGTTCCTGGTGAAATATGGGATGATGCCATGCCTGAATTAATTTATGAGAAAATAAACGGAAACTTTCCTGGTAAACAACAGAAAATTGAATTAAGTTTCAACGTTGAGCCATTAAAGAATGGTGTCGTACAAAGAGTCGAACCTATTGTCAGAAATCAATTTTTCAATAGGGATAGAACTGCTCTAATTCAAACTATTCCTAATCTTTTTATATTAAATCAATTAAAGCCATATATTGGTTGGGAAAACTTTAAGTTAATGATAATGGATAATTTTAGTGTTTATAGGTAGATAGCAAAGCCAAAAGATTTTAAAAGAATTTCTTTGAGATACATTAATCTTCTTGAATTTAGTAAGAAACAAAATATAAAATTAAAAAATTACCTTAGATACTATCCTTTTATTCCAGAAGAATTAGCTAAAAATAATAATTCTTTCATATCAAAAGTAGAATTTCCATTTAAAGACGGTAAAGAGAGTTTAACTGTGGCTTTATACTCTTCTATTTCAGACAGACCGAATTTCAGTTCATTACTCCTTGATATTGGTTATTCTATGGTATCTCAAGAATTTGTTCCATTCGATGACTTGGAGGGATGGTTGGCAGAGTCTCACAATAAGATTGAAAATACTTTTGAGTCGATTATAACAGATAAATCGAGAAATCTCTTTTGGATAGGAGGAAGTTAATGGAAGCCTCGGTTGTGTTACACAATTTATCTGGCAAGATTAGCTCGTTATCTCTTCAACCAAACAAAACAGAAGAAAACTCTTATTTTCTTTCAACTATAAGAAAGATAAAAAATTTAGATTTTTTTTATAATTTTGAAGATTATGAAAATGTTTGTAAATTTCTCTTAAATAATAAGGATCTAATTACTGTTCTTGAGTCTTCGATAGAAGAGATTAGGGATATCTTTGGAAATTCTCAGGTTTTTCTTGAAATAGACAATGATCCTGAAGAAGAATTTGAAGAGCTTTTTATAGTGATAAAGTCAAATTTTGATGCTAATAAGGTTATAGAGCTTAAAGAAAAGTTTTTTTATGATTGGTTTGTTAAAATTATAGATAAGGTAGGAAATAGATTAAATTTTACCGTGGAACCCTATGAGCTTTGATTGGATGAAATTTTTGGATCTTGCAAAAGAATTAGAGAATAATAAAAATGAAGAATACATTCGAACATCAATCAGCAGAAAATATTATGGTTTGTTTTGCACAATCAGAGACTTAATTAAATGCGAAGAAAATAAAAAAATAACGTGCACTTCGTTGTAATAAAAGCCTTGAAAACATCTGAGAAACCAGATGAAAAATGGATTGGCAGTCTTTTAGACAGCTTGAGGCGTTTAAGAAATAAAGCTGACTATGACGGCAAACACATAACTGAAAGAGAATTTGATTATTGTATAAAGGATGCAGATGAAATAAAGAATTGGGTTCTTTCTCAGGCTAAAAAATAGGGCAGTTTTTGAAATTTGTCTTCAAAAATCTGCCCTATTTCAAATATTTTTTAATTTTTTGGTTCGAGATTAAATTCTACACCTATTGAACTTCCCAGGTCTTTTAATCCCTTCACTACATTTTCTCCTAATGGGGCACCTTCTTTTTCATTACCTACTTCTCTGATATATTCTATTTCTCCTGGCATAAATATTTCTTTTGTGCCCTCTGCCTTGGGGGATTCTTTGATTGTTTTAATAAATTCAGTTATTCTCTGGCTGAATTCGTCCTTGTCTATGAATGATTCCAATTTAACAGCCATCATAAAAAATCCGAGATTTTGCGGCTTTGCTGGTTCACTGTAAAGCTCTCCTGTCTGGAGCAGAAAGCCAGCTCCGCTCAATACTGAGCTTAATATGTCTCCAATGACGGCCAGCCCATATCCCTTGTGGGCTCCAAATGGCAACAGAGCTCCTTTGAGGGCTTCGTTTGGATCGTCAGTGGGAATTCCTCTTTCGTCTACAGCCCAGGTGAGAGGTATTTTTTCGTTGTTTAGTTGGGCTATTTTGATTCTTCCTCTTGAAGTAACTGAAGAGGCCATATCAAGAATTATTGGGTGATATTCGCCTCCTGGAAAGCTAAAGGCTATGGGGTTGGTTCCGAGAACAGCTTTCTTACCGCCAAAGGGCGCAAGGAGGGGAGATGTGTTTGTAGTGGCTATACCAAACATATTATTGTTTATTGCCATTTCAAGGTAGTGTGCTACTATCCCAAAGTGATTTCCATTCCTGACTGATGAAATGCCTACTGAGGTGCTCTTTGCCTTTTCAATAGCTTTTGACATAGCAAATTTGCCTGCGACCTGACCCATTGCACTGTCTGCGTCAATGAGGGTGGTAGCTGGAGTTTCTTTCAATATCTTGAAATCTGGTTTCGGATTGATGCCACCTTTTTGTATTCTTTCAACATAAATTGGCAGTCTGGCAAGGCCGTGTGTCTCTATTCCCCTAAGATCGGCTTTTACAAGAATTGTAGCTGTGGTTTTTGCGTCTTCCTCTGGCATAGATGCCTTTTTCAGCACATCTGTAGCCCACATTACAAGTTTTCCCTGATCGAATCTGATTTTCAAAATTTTTCCTCCTCCTGTTTTTGTTATTGATAATTTGTATACGCCACAACATTATATTATAATAGTCTTTGTTGGACAAAACTAAAAAATTGGAGATAGCTTGAATAGAAGAAATTTTTTAGCATTTTTAGCTTTGTCTGGCACTGCGCTATTGTCTGGCTGCGGTATTCCAAACCTGCCAAAGGATAGTCTGGTCATCTCTTTGGGCAGCGACCCTGTAACCCTTAACCCCATACTTGCCTCTGATTCTGCATCATTTTCTGTCATCGATTTTATTTTTAATGGGATTATAAGATTAGATGAAAATCAAAAAATTCAACCAGATCTGGCTGAGAGCATAGATATTTTACACAGTGGCTTAGTATACAGAGTGAATCTGAGGAAAGACGTATATTTTCACGATGGCGTAAGACTGACTGCTGATGATGTGGTCTTTACATACGAGAAAATTCTCGATCCAAAGACAAATACAGTAAGAAGATCTGACCTAATAGTCGACAATGTGCCTATAAGAATTGTAAAAATTGATGATTTTACAGTAGATTTCCTTCTCCCGGGGGTATTTTCTCCATTTATGACGAATCTTGGCACAGGTATATTGCCAAAGCATATACTGCAAAATCAGGATATAAATACGACTGACTTTAACAGGTTTCCAATAGGGACAGGCCCCTTTATTCTGAAAAAGTGGCAGGTTGCTGACAAAATTTTTCTGGGACCAAATGAGAGATACTATCAAGGAAAGCCACTTTTAGAGTCTTTGATCATAAAAATAATACCTGACAGCAATTCGCAGGTTTTCGCGTACGAAGCTGGCGAGATAGATATGGTGGACCTTAGGCCAAAAGATGTGGCATGGATAAAAGAGGATCCAAAAAGCACACTGGTTTCATATCCTACGAAAACGTATACCTATCTGGGATTTAATTTGAAAAACCAATTATTTGAAGACAGAGGTGTTCGTGAGGCAATCGCAGTGTCGATCGACAAAAACGCTCTTGTAAAGGCTGTATTGATGGGCTATGGCGAGGCGCTAAACTACCCAACTTGTCCGCTTGATTGGTCTTATCCTGAAGGACTTCCTTATCCAGAATACAATCCTGAAAGAGCTGATGAGCTTCTTGATATGGCTGGATGGAAAAGAGAATCTGATGGCCTAAGGCATAAAAATAACCTGCCATTTAGGTTTACCTGTCTAATAAGACAGGGCAGCAAGGATAGAGAGATGGCTGGCGTAATTATTCAGCAGTACCTTGAACAAAGAGGAATAAAGATGGACTTGATTAGCCTGGAGTGGAGCAGTCTTTTGCAGAGGTTAACTTCAGAAAAAAAGGATTTTGAGACTACTATAATGGGCTGGGGTTTGGGGATGGATCCTGACCCTTACGGAATCTGGTATTCAAAAGAATATCCGAATGGATTTAACTTAGTTGGATATGACAATCATGAAGTGGACAAGCTGATAATATTGGGCAGGCAAACTATCGATCAAGAAGCAAGGAAGAAGATTTACAGAAAGGTTTATGAGATTATAGTTCACGATCAGCCATATATATTTCTTTGGTATCCGAAGAGCATCGTAGCTTATAGAAATTGGGTAAAAGGTCTTTCTAAACCAGGGCCATCTGGACTGATGGTGTATCCAGAGAGAGTATATGTCGAGAGGATTGAAAGTTAGGACTGTGAAGATATATCGTGTTAAATTTATAGTATAGCTGAAGTTTTTATGCAGTGCGGGAGATGCCTGAAAAACTTATAATATTTTTCAAATTATTTTCTAATATTTTTGTTATGGAAATTTTAGTATGATAGAATTTATTTAATAAAATAAAATTTGCGGGAGGATAGATGAAATTTCTGAGACTTTTTATATTTTTGTGTGCGCTCTTTGTGTCTACTTTTGTGTTTACATCTTATGATTTTGTTTTGAATACCAATGTCCCAGCCAGAGCAGAAAGCGACCAGTTTGTTTTCTACAAGCTTTATAGAGTTTGGTTTTCTGATGGCACATTTGTCAAGATAGAGGCCAGAAAAGCCTGGATGATAGACTGGGATCTAAGCGTTTCTGGAGTAAAGATAGGGACTATTGAAGGCGACATAACAAAAGAAAAGGTCGCTGATTTCGCAAAGACTTATTTTGAAAAAGATGTCACCAAGATAACAGGTGGATAATCGACAGAAATCTATTTGACCAATTCATCGACTATTCTTTTGGTAACCAGGACGACGTTTTTGATTGCCAGGTGAATTTCATGAGGGTTGCTAATCTTCCACGCCTCCTCATCGGTCTTGCCAGGTTCAGGGACGTCTATGTCTGATACGCTTCTAATAGAAAGGTAGTGATTTTCTAAGCCAAATTTGGATAGCGCTGCAATATCTCCGATGTCTTCCATTGCGGTGTCTGTGTAATTTGCTGCTTTGTTGCTGTATAGAGCAGTGATTTTTTTCGCTATAGCTTCGTTTTCAAACCCTATCCAATAGTCGTCGCCAGCAACAACTGCTCCTGTCTTTATCGTGGGCGTCGTGGGTAGACCAAATTCGCTGTCCAATTTTACAGCCTTGGATGAGTTCTCAAGCTGTAAATTTTTTGTAGACTCTTTAGCGATGTTTAAAAGACCATCGTCAATTTTATAAGCCAGGTTTTCATATAGGTTTTGTGTGTATTCGTTGCAGTGACCTGGCAGGGCATAGTTGGAACAACCAGGCTGTATCCAATCAAGCTTCTTTTGGTCATTTAAATAGTGGTGACCAAATGACCAGGAAATTACCCAGCTATTTATGTATACGCTCCCGTAAGAGCTGGACGGCTCGTCTACTCCGCCAGATATCCCGCTTCTTATAAAAATAGTCTTACTTATGTTTAGACTTTTGTCTTTTATTATGCTTGTGACCGATATAGCTGCGTTCATTTCGCCTTCTCCAGTCATAACTATACACACGTCTCTGTTATCGCAGCTTAGGGGCTTTATGAGTCCAGAAACTTCTATGGTTTTGTTAAAATTTTCATCTTGCCATGCGTTGTATTCAGGCAAAAATGCTGTTAAGATTATAACTTTTGGACTAAATTGTTGTAGGTAGTTGCTTTGTGCAAGGGCTAAGCTTGAAAAGGTTGTAGAAAAAAGTATGGCCAATAAGATTATTCCCCAGATTGATTTCTTTTTCAAGACAACCTCCCTAATTATTAAAATTAATGTTATGTAAATAAAAACTTGTTTATTTCTTCTCTGTCCAATTGAAGGACATTGAAGCTCTGATCTTTTCCAGAAATAACTATTTCAATTTCTTTTCCCTTTTCATCATTGAAAGATGCAGTAATTTTAGCATAGAAAATGCTTTCTTCTTCACTGGCTGCCTCTCTCAAAGGTAAAAGATAGCTCCCTTTGTCATTTTTTGGCATAAAATAAGCGATCCCAAACTCATCAGCAAAATCTTGGATCATTTGATTTTCGCTTTCACACCTTCCTGTAATCAAAATGTTGTTGTATTTTTCTACGAAAAGAGTCCTGGATCTTTTTATCAGCTTGCACAGATCTGAGGTTAACATATCCAAGTCAATTAATTTCTTAATCTTATTTCCAAATTGTTTTTCTGTGAGGACGCATCCGCCAGCGGGTGCTGGAAATTTTTTTATGTTTAGGAGTTTTGCGAGCTCCTTTTGTCTCTTTCGCGATCTACCTGAGATGCCCTCAAGAAGATCTCTATCTACAACTTTAGATCTTTCTAAACTTGTCTCTCTCAAAAGCTTGGCAGAAAGAGGCCTTAGCACAATGTTTTCGTATTGCTCTGCTACTGCCTTTAGGCTATTTTTGTTCTGTGACATGGGTCTTTCTCCTAAGACTTCTCCTGTAACCACAAAGGACGCATCGAAGTCTCCCATCAGGCTCACACACTCTTCAATCATCAGCTTGTGGCAGTCTATGCAGGGGTTGGCGGCTTTTCCGAATCCGTATTTTGGATTTTTTAGTATATTGAAAAATTGCTTAGTAATGTCAACGAATATCGGCTCTTTCAGGCCTGCCTCTCTCGCATATACCTTAGCGCTTTCATCAGGTCCGAAAAACGGGGTTACAAACTTTATGGGTATGACCTCAATATTTTGATTTTGAATTATCCTGCCTGCAAGCAGCGAATCCAGACCTCCTGAGAAGAGAAGGAGCGCTCTATGCATTGAAGAGGTTTTCCACCGAGAGATATCTTTCTCCTGTATCAGGGAGTATGGCAACTATTGGTTTATCCATAGGGAGCTTAAGAGATGCAGCGACGCATGCTCCAGATGAGATTCCTACGAAAAGTCCTTCCTTTTTCGCTAAATATCTGGTCATATCGTATGCTTCTTCATCTGAGACGCATATAATATCGTCTACAACTTTTGGATTGTATATGCCTGGAACGAATCCTGGCGCAATGCCTTGAATCTTGTGAGGGGCACTAATATTGCTCTTGATCGTAGGGCTTGAGCTGGGCTCAACGCCGATTATCTTTATGTTTTTGTCTATTGATTTTATGAAATTCCCAATGCCTGTTATGGTTCCAGAGCTTCCTATAGTGCACACGATAGCTCCTATTTCGCCCTTCATATCTCTATATATCTCTGGTGCAGTGCCAATGTAGTGCGCCATAGCGTTGGCAGGGTTGTTAAATTGATCTATGTAGTAGGCATTGTTTGCTTTTGCAAAATCTTTTGCAGCGGCTACCGATGCGGATATTCCGCCGCTCTTCGGGGTAAGAACTAACTGGGTTCCAAAGGCTTTTAATATCTTTTTTCTTTCCTCGCTCATATGTTCTGGTAGATAAATTCTTAGGTTTATGCCCTTGACCGCGCACACAAAGGCAAGGCCTATTCCAGTGTTTCCAGATGTGGCCTCTACTACGGTGGTGTCTGGATTTATCTTCCCATCTCTTAGAGCTGTTTCTATCATATTTAGAGCTGCTCTGTCTTTTATAGAGCCCATGGGATTTTTTGCTTCCCATTTGCCAAATATAATTTTATCTTGAAAGCTATTTAACCTCAATAAAGGAGTATTGCCTACGTTATTCAATATGCTCAATCTGCACACCTTCTTCTAAAATTATAGTTGGGATATTTTTGTTAACCATTATAGCAGCGTTTATTATAGTAGATCTTCCAATATTTACAATGGGTTTGATTGAGTGATGTGAGTGACCGTGAATAGCAAGTGGTATATCAAGTTCTAATATTAGCTTCTCAATCTTATCGCTCCCTAAGAGCTCTAAACTCTCACTCTTCTCGCCCTCTAAAGTTTTGTATGTGGGCGCATAGTGGCTTACATAAACTATATTGTCTGTTTGCTCCTTTAGCCTTTCCAGTAGGGAGCGTATTTCAGTCAGTTTCTTTTCATAGACTTTTTCTGCGTCTGGCATGTGCTTTCTTTGCCATGCGGTTGGCTGATTCAAAATCCCCCTTGTAAAAACGAACGTCCATTCGGGCCTTCCTACTTTAATGAAATCCATATCTATATAAATGGGATATTGAAGTTTTTTTAATTTTGGTTCTGTGTTGAAGTATTCTTCGTTTCCAAAACAGGTAAAGAAGGGCACAAATTTATTAAATTTTTGGACTAACGCCTGATTTAAGCTATTTATCGCTAAACTTGCGCCCTTGTATATCAGGTCTCCTGCTCCGATTATGAGGTCTATGTCGTTGTCGCAAAGTTCTAATTTTCTTTTTAGCATCCATAAATATTGTGGCGTGTGGATATCGCTAATGGTGATAATTTTCATTAATTTTGATTGTCCTCTAAAGATTTAGAGTTTTTTGAGAGCAAGGCATTCATTGCTGCTTATTGAAAAAATATTGATATGCAAAAATTATGGCAACTGAAATCAGCACTATTTTTAACAGTATTGGGATAATTATACTTATGGCAAATAGTATAACTATAGCTGCAATGAAGTTATTTTTAGAGATTTTTGGCAACATCTTCAACAACTTCTAATGTGGTATCAAAGTCTTCTTCTGAGTGCGCAGTTGAGACAAACCACGCTTCAAATTGAGATGCAGGAGGATATATACCATTCTTTAGGAGCCCTTGAAAGAATTTTGAATAGGTCTGTGTATTTGATTTTGCAGCTGAATCAAGGTCTGTGACGGTTTCACTGCAGAAGAATGGAGTAAACATAGAGCCGCATTGAGATATATATGATTCTATTGAGTATTTTTGGAATATGTTTCTCATCTCTTGCGTAAGGTATTTTGTCTTTTTTTCAAGCTTATCGTATGGGGGATCTTCCATTAACATTTCTAAAGTGGCTATCCCTGCCGTGCACGCTATTGGATTCCCAGATAGGGTGCCTGCCTGATACACAGGTCCATCAGGAGAAAGCATGTCCATTATTTGAGCGCTCCCTCCGAATGCTGCAAGCGGAAAACCGCCTCCTATTATCTTTCCTAAGGTAGTAATGTCTGGTTTTATATCATATATGCCTTGAGCTCCAGAAAGACCCAGCCTGAAACCGGTGATTACCTCATCGAATATCAAGAGAGAATTATTTATATTTGTAATGTCGCGCAAAAATTTTAGAAAATCATCCTTGGGCTCTATTATGCCCATATTTCCAGCTACTGGTTCGACTATTACAGCACAAATCTGGCCTTTTAGGCTATTGAAGATACTTGTTACGTCTTCTTTGCTGTTGAAGTTGGCAAGTATTGTATTTTTTGCCACGTCTTCAAGTACGCCAGGTGATGTGGGCACGGAGAAGGTAAGGCCGCCCGATCCCATCTGGACAAGAAAGCTGTCAGAGTGTCCATGATAGCAACCCTTAAATTTGATTATCTTTTCTTTTTTTGTATATGCCCTGGCCAATCTAATTGCGCTCATCGTGGCCTCTGTTCCTGATGATACCAACCTTACTTTTTCTATGCTGGGAACGCACTTTGTGATAAGCTGGGCTAATTCTACCTCAAGCTTTGTGGGGGCTCCGTATGTAAAACCTCTTTGGATGGACTCTTCAACAGATTTTATGACTTTTTTATTTGCATGGCCGAAAATAAGCGGACCCCATGAGCACACATAATCAATGTATTTATTTGAATCTTCATCAAATAAATATGCTTTCTTTGCCTTTTTTATAAATACGGGGTCGCAGCCTACAGCCTTAAAAGCTCGAACTGGTGAGTTTACGCCGCCAGGTATATACTTTTTTGCCTCAGTGTAAAGCTCTTTTGATTTTTGAAACATATTTTCACCTCTTATTTATTTTTTTCTGAAAAATAAGCCATATGTGTCTTTTTTAATTCTCTTATGCTGTACAGCAGTATGTAGTCAGTTATATTTATCTGATCGGATAAATTCTTTGCTATTCTGTCAGCTTCTGACTTGCTCTTGCAATGAATCATCGTGTAAATGCTGTATGGCCATTCTTCTGATGTAGCCCTTTCGTAACAGTGAGTGACCTCTGGGCTTTTTGCAAGTATATTCCCACACTCTTCTATGTTTGATTCAGGAATTCTCCACGCTATCATAGGATTTACGTTTATGCCTATCTTTCTGTGGCTGATTCTTGCACCAAACCTTCTCATCAGGCCACTCTTCAGAGACCGATTTATCCAGGATATTACCTCTTTTTCTGATATATTTAATCTTTCTGATATCTCAAGAAATGGTCTCTCTACCAAAGGCATATCTTCTTGCATCAGCTTTATCAATTCCACATCTAAATTATCTAATTTTAGTTTGCCTTCTTGACGCATATCTATTCTCCCAAAAGTTTTAGTTTATAGTAACTATTTTATTTTATCCTAAAAAACCTGCTTGACGCTATCTTTGTGTTATTTCCTGATGTGGCTATGATATAGCACTCGTATTCTCCGCTGGTAAAAAGCTTCTTGAGATCGGGGTCACTTGATACATCGAATTCATTTTCGCTTGAGCTAAACTCCTTGGAGAGTATGGTTGTCTTTCCTTCTTTTTCAACTCTTAGCACTATCAGGTTTACTTTGTCAGCGTATTCAGTTTTCCATATAAACTTTAAATTGTCTAAGTCAACTAAGGGACCTTGAGGCTTTTCAGAACCTGGTTCAAGCAGCGCAGCGCTTATTGGATAAGTGGTCTTGAAATATAAAAAGTTTTTTGTGGATGAGCTTTGCATGTCGGTAACAGTCCAATAATACGATTTATTTGGAGACAACACCCCGTCCGGAACCCTGAGGGATGTGCCCTTTATGAAGAGCCATTCCCTAAGAACTTTTGGAACTAAAGAGTTGCTGTCTTGAAGGTATATGGTTACCTTAAAATTCGTATCTTTGTTATCAGAACTCCAGGTCAAAATAGGATTTAGATTTGAGATTGAATCCCCAGGGGGATTCGGTGAACCCGGTCCTAATAGCTCAATATTTGCAAATGCCAAACTCGTATTTAATAGTGCAAAAAATATAAAAGTAAAAAGTATATATAGTTTTTTCATATTTGCCCCCAATTAGTTTGATTTGGAACTTATTCTATAATACCATATCACGAGATTCAAATTAATAAATCCTAATTTGACATCTTTTTATTCTTGTGTTTAAATCAATTTATGGACGACATACATCAAATACACGATAAGTTCTTTAAACAGATAACCTCAAATATTGAGAATGCAAAGAGCTTTGTAGAATTCTCTTTGCCAAAAGAGATTTTAGAACAACTGGACATTAATACAATAAAACCTATAAACACAGAAAAGATTTCAAAGAAGTATAAGAGATTTAATTTAGACATAGCTTTTAGATTTCAAACAAAGACCAGTTCAGTCCAGGTGTATTATCTACTGGAGCACAAATCAGAGACAGGAAGCTTTAGTAATATCCAGATACTCTCATATATGCTTGCAATATGGGAAGAGGATATAAAAAACAAAAGACCATTAGAGCCAATTATTCCAGTAGTTTTCTATCATGGAAAAACGAATTGGGATAAACCGATAGATTTCTCAGATCTATTTGAAGAAAAGCATATCTATAAAGATTATTTGCCTGCTTTTAAGTATATCCTGATAGATACAAATAAGATTGAAGAAGAAAAATTTCGCCTTAGCATAAATAATATATATCTTTTAACTGCACTATTGCTGTTTAAATACTCCTATATCGGTAAAGACTTAGAGAAATATTCTGAGATATTGTATATCGTAAAAGATTTAGATTTAGACGAGTTTTTGATATACTTTATTTATGTTGCAAATGTAAATGATTTGAAAGAAGAGGAAATGAAAGCTATATTAGACTCTACTGTAGGAGGTGATAAGATGGCACCTGTAATTGAGAAGTGGATAGAAAAGGGAAGAGAAGAAGGTATTAAAAAGGGCATGGAGAAAGGCATGGAGAAAGGCATGGAGAAAGGTAAGATAGAGGGTATGATTATTGATGCCCAGGATTTACTTTTAGATGCCATTGAAACCAAATTTAATAAAGTCCCAAGAGATATAAAACTTTTGGTGAAAAAAACGAAAGACAGAGAAAAGCTAAGAGAGATGCATAAAGCTGTTATAAAATCTAAAAGCTTAGATGAAATAAGGGATATGTTCTAAACCAATAGCCATATACTTGCAGTTTTTAAATATTGTTGCAATTATATCACATCTTGATTTTTACAGCAAATAAAATAAAAAAAGCTATAAATGCTTTTGTAACGGTTTTTTAGACATAGTTGACGCTAATAATTCTTGGAGGCGAAAAAAATGCAGATTGACTCAAAAAAAACTAAAGTGGGATTTATCGGTACTGGAGTCATGGGAAGGAGCATGGCTGGCCATATTTTAGATGCTGGATATAAGCTTTTTGTCTACACAAGGACGAAGTCAAAGGCGCAAGACCTGTTGGACAAAGGTGCTGTTTTCATGCCTATTGATGAGTTGGCTAAGACTTGTGATGTGATAATAACTATAGTCGGTTTTCCAAAAGACGTGGAAGAGGTCTATCTGAGCGAGAATGGCCTTGTAAAAAATGCTAAGGAGAATTCAATTCTGATAGATATGACAACGTCTCCTCCATCTCTTGCTGTAAAGATAGGTGAAGAGGCAAAGAAGAGGGGGATATATTTCTTAGATGCGCCTGTTTCTGGAGGAGATATTGGGGCTAAGAATGCTGCATTGTCTATTATGGTGGGCGGAGATGAAGTAATCTATAATTCAGTTCTGCCACTTTTTAATCTGATGGGGAAGAATGTAGTATATCAAGGGAAGACGGGTTCTGGTCAGCATACCAAGATGTGCAATCAGATTGTAATAGCTACTGGTATGATAGGCGTGGCAGAATCTCTTTACTATGCTATCAAGTCAGGCCTTGACCCTGAAACGGTCTTAAAGAGTATTGGAGGCGGTGCGGCAGGCAGCTGGTCTTTGGTAAATCTGGGACCGAAGATGCTAAAAGGTGACTTTGCGCCTGGATTTTATGTAAAGCATTTTATAAAAGATATGAAAATAGCTATTGATGAGACTGTAAGGATGGGTATAAAGTTGCCTGGATTGGAACTGGCACTATCTTTGTATGAAGAGCTGTCCAAAATGGGAGAGGAAAATAGTGGCACCCAGGCAATATTTAAGTTGTATACGAAATAGGGAAGAAAAGCACAAAACGCCCTTTTGGGCGTTTTGTGACTTAAAATTAATAACTTTGATGAATCATCTTTTTTTGTTGATTTCTGGCTAATACCGAGAGGGTATAATTGATAATAAAGTAAGTCGATGCTATCATCCCAAAGAGTACGAATACCTGTGCTGGCTCTGCATATTGACCCATAACTATCATGCCTCTACCCGTTAGCTCTTCAATGCCCACAGCCCAGGTGAAAGATGTATCCTTTATAGTAGTGATAAATTGAGAGATAAGCGGTGGTATTACTTTTCTGATGGCTTGTGGCAAGACTATATAGATAAGAGTCTGCGCGTATCCAAAGCCCTGAGATGCTGCAGCTTCCCACTGCCCCTTATCAATCGAATTTAGGCCTCCTCTTACTATTTCAGCTATCATTGCAGTAGTAAATATCGTCATAGCAAGGATAGCTGCCTGAATTGGCGGTATTGGTATCATAAATCTACAAGCAAGTATGAACAATAAAAGTGGAATATTTCTAATAGAGTCTATGTAAACTGTTGCGCACTGGCTGATAAAAGGCTTGTTTGAATATCTAGCTATCCCGAGAATTAACCCAAGAAATGTGCTAAATATTATGGTAAATACTGCAATAGTAAGGGTTACCTGTAATCCTTTTAACAAGAATATTAATATATCAGGAGCAAAAAGTTGTCCAATCATGGGCTCATCTGTGCCTTTCGTTCAAGATAGCTAGCAAATCTGGCCAATGGCAAACAAAGGCTCAAATATAGCAGTCCCACTATTACGTATGCGGGACCATAATAAAGATTGTTGCTCGACCATGAATCTGCGTGATACATTAAATCTCCACCTGCAACCATCGCCATTACAGAGGTATTTTTAATCAAACTGACAGCCTGGTTTGTCAGAGGTGGAAATATTATAACCTTGGCCTGAGGCAAAATTATATATCTCATAGATTGCCAGAAGGTGAAGCCTTGAGAGTATGCAGCCTCTAACTGACCTCTGTGAATTGATTGGATGCCCGCTCTTACTACTTCTGCAATATATGCTCCGTGATAGACACCCACGCCAATTACTCCAACAGCGAAAACTGGTAACACTATCCCCAGATGGGGGAGTCCATTGTACAGGAAAAAAATCTGTATAACCAGCGGGGTGTTTTGAATGAACTCGACATATATTCGGTTTGTAAACTTTGCGCCTTTGAATTGACTGGTAGCAAGAACGCCAAATATTAACCCTAAAAAGAGAGCTAATAAGAGGCCAAGAAATGAAACCGAGATTGTAGTGGCGAAACCCTCTGCAAAAATTCTCCAGTCAGAAAAGAGCTTCTCCCATTTAAATAATGCAAAGGGTCCCGTATCAAACACTATTTAAGTCCCCACTTCTCCTTTAGCTTTGCAAGTGTCCCGTCCTTTTGCATCTCTTCAAGAGTTGAATTGACTAATTTCAAAAGGCCATCGTTACCCTTTTTCATAGCTATGCCGTAGTTTTGAGGAGCAAATCTTTCAGGAAGAAGCATGGTGGAGTCATCAAGATAACCGTAAAGTATTGCGCCATCTGTAGAAAATGCTTGAACCCTTCCAGATTCGAGGGCAGCTTTTATTTCTGGATAGCTAGCGAATTCAAGGACATTTACCTTTATGCCCTTAGCCTTTGCCTCAGCTTCTATGGCGCCTTTTGTGGTCGCGCTTTGGGCTACGCCAACTGTTTTGCCGTTTAGATCTGCAAAGCTCTTTATCCCAGAATCTTTCTTTACTAAGAGTGCGACTCCGTCAGTAAAATATGGTACTGAAAAGTTGAAACTTTTCTCTCTTTCAGGAGTGATGGTAAAGGTGGCGATAACCATATCTACCTCGCCGTTGTCAAGAAGAGGTCCTCTTGTTTTCGGTGTAACAGCTATCAGGTTTACTTTATCTGGATTGCCAAGGATCTTTTTTGCCATTTCGTGAGCTATGTCTATTTCAAAACCCTCAATCTTGCCTGTTTTTGGATCTTTGAAACCAAATTTTGGTACGTCGTACTTTACGCCAACGTTTAAAACGCCGCGATCTTTAATAGCCTTTATGTCCGATGGTACCGCTGAGCTCTCCTGAGGCTTTTGCGCTTGTTGGGAACACCCAGCAACCACAAAACCAATAAGGAGAAGGACGCCTAAGAACAAGAACTTCAATTTTTTCATTTTCATTCCTCCTTAAAATTTATAAGAATTTGATAAAGACAGATTTAAACCTGAATCTTGTTTAGCTTTTCAAGAAATGCCTGTGTTCTTTCGTGAGTAGGATTGTTAAATATCTGGCTAGGTGTGCCTGTTTCCATAATTTGACCGTCATCCATAAAGACAATTCTATCTGCTGCCTGTTTTGCAAATCCCATTTCATGGGTTACTACTACCATTGTCATGCCCTCCTTTGCAAGGGCGATCATTATATCAAGTACCTCTTGAATCATTTCTGGATCAAGGGCTGATGTGGGCTCGTCAAAAAGTAATAGATCTGGTTTCATATTTAGAGCTCTTGCTATTGCGACCCTTTGCTGCTGGCCGCCTGAGAGCTGAGAAGGATATTTATTGTATGCATCCTTTAAGCCTACTTTTTCAAGCAGCAATATAGCGCTTTTTTCGGCTTCCTTTTTGTCTCTTTTTTCGACCAGGATGGGTGCAAGCAATACGTTTTCCAGAGCTGTTTTATGCGGATAAAGGTTGAAGTGTTGGAAAACCATACCAATTTTCTGTCTTACCTTGTTCAGAGACACCTTCTTTGCAGTTAGCTCAACTCCATTTACAAAGATCTTTCCCGATGAGGGCCTTTCTAAAAAGTTGATACATCTTATCAGAGTACTCTTTCCTGAACCGCTAGGCCCCATTATCACCAGTCTTTCTTTGAACTTTACATTGAGATTTATGTCCTTCAATACATGATGTGAGCCAAAGTATTTGTTTATATGCTCCATTTTGACCATAAAATTTTTATCCCTCCAAAAAAGAAAACATCGATTTTTACATTATACATTAAAAACAGATTAATATTGAATTAAAATTAGATTAAAACTTGCATAAGATATTTTTATAAATTTTAAAGAAAAATTTGATATGATTATATTTAAATCTATATTGATGAGGAGGATAAACTTTGAACTTAGATCAAGTTCTTAAAGTTTCTAACGCACTGGCAAACGAATCAAGATTTAAGATTCTTCAATCAATTTCTTCAAACCCGAAAATTTCTTGTACTGAGGTGATCAAGTCGCTCGATATTACTCAGCCGGCTGTATCCCATCATCTGAAGATATTAAACGATGCTGGGTTGATAGAAATTAACAGAAAGGGACAATATGGGCTTTGCTCTTTGGACGATTCCGTTATTGACGATTACGTAAAGTCACTCCAGAAATTATTTATGAAAAAATAGACTATATTGCTGTAAAAATTTGAATATTCCTGTCGATAGGCTGCTTTTTGCTTTGCGAAGGGCAAAGTGAGGCAGTAGCTGGATCTCAATAAAAGTAGATAATAGATTTGGTATATAATCTAAAACAAGTATTTTTTATAAAAAGGAGCTGAAGGATATATATTTTAGACTTTTAAAGTATTTGAGACCATATATAAAGCTCTTTTTCTTGGCTTTAGCTTTTATGTGTATGGTATCAGCAATTATGATAGCAATTCCTTGGACTTTGAAGGTTCTGGTGGATTCTGCGCTAATCAAGAAAGACGCCTTTGTTTTAAATATTCTGGCACTGTCTATGATAGGCCTTTATTTTGTAAAAGGCATATTGAGTTTTTGTCAGAATTATCTAATGGTTTATATTACCAATAGCGTTATATCTGACATTAGAGAGCAGTTTTTTTCTCATATGCAGCTGATGCCTCTGGAATTTTTTAAAAAACACACTACTGGTGAGCTGATGTCCAGACTGACCAACGATACCTTTATATTGCAGCAGGTTTTTTCAACGGGACTGGTAAGCTTGGTTTTAGATACTCTAACTTTGGTAGGCGTTGTATGCTTCATATTTTACATAGACTGGAAGCTGACAATGGCTACGATATTTATTTTGCCTCTTGCGTTTCTGGCCGTGCAAAAGTTTGGCAGGAGGTTGAAAAGTGTCAGCTACAGAATCCAGGAGAGATCTGCTGACGTTTTTGCGGTATTGCAAGAGGTTCTGTCTTCTATAAAGATTGTTCACGGATTTGCAACCTATGAGAAAGAAAGCGATCGGTTTAAAAGGATAAATAGAGAATCTGTAAAGGCAGTCTTGAAGGCTGGCAGGTTGAACGCAATCTATACTCCTGTAATGGAGTTATTGGGAGCAATGGGCATAGCTGCTGTTTTCTGGTATGGAGGCTATAGGGTTATAAATGGTCATATGACTATAGGAGACCTTATGGCCTTTATTGGATATATAGGCATCATCACTACTCCTGTAAGGAGGATGGGCTCAAATCTGGGTAACATTCAACAAGCTATGGCTGCGGCACACAGAATATTTTCTGTTCTTGATATAGAGCCAAATGTTAGGGACAAAGAGGATGCAATTGAGATTGAAGAGATAAAGGGTGAGGTTGAATTTGACGATGTGTGGTTCAAGTATCCCGATGAAGAAGAATATATCC
This sequence comes from Thermodesulfobium sp. 4217-1, assembly GCF_039822205.1. NCBI lineage: Bacteria > Pseudomonadati > Thermodesulfobiota > Thermodesulfobiia > Thermodesulfobiales > Thermodesulfobiaceae > Thermodesulfobium > Thermodesulfobium fumaratoxidans. Next base: position 13,522 of record NZ_JBAGBW010000006.1, on the reverse strand, counting down.
TAAAAGGGCTGAACCTTAAAGTAATGCCTGGTCAAGTTTTTGCAATTGTTGGGCCTTCTGGCGCTGGGAAGACTACCATAATCGATCTGGTAATGAGGTTCTATGATCCCCAAAAGGGGAGCGTAAAGATTGATGGCCATGATGTGAGAGATTTGTCTATAAGGTCTCTGAGAAGGCACCTTGGGCTTGTGCCTCAAGACGTGATACTCTTTAACACTACAATTTCTGAAAATATCTCCTATGGTAAGACTGGCGCTAGTTCAGAAGACATAATATGGGCTGCAAGGATATCGAATGCCCATGAATTTATAGGCAAGATGGAAAAGGGCTACGACACGATCCTTGGGGAAAGGGGAGTAAGATTTTCCGGCGGTGAGAGACAGAGAATTTCTATTGCGCGCGCAGTGATAAAGAACCCAAAGATATTTCTATTGGATGAGGCTACATCCAACCTTGATGCCTCTTCTGAATCTCAATTTCAAGAGGCGCTGAAGAGAGTTCTGAAGGGTAGAACTACCATAATAGTTGCGCACAGACTGTCTACCGTCATATTTGCTGACAGGATACTCTATCTGGAAAATGGAAAGATAGTCGAAGAGGGCACGCATAGCGAGTTGATGAGCAAAGAAAATGGAAAGTATAGATTGTTGTTCGAACTCCAAACAAAAGAAAATATCTTTGCCACCCTATGAAATCTCGGTTGAAAATATATGACTTCTTATTGCTGTTTGCGTCAACATACGTAGTCTTAAAATCTTTTTCTGACATCGGCTATAAGAAGACTATTAAATATAGGTTTAGCATCTCTCAAGATGAAGAGGTTTTTAAAAATTTTAAAAATCAGCAAAAAGACAGCGATTTCAAGGGATTGTGGATTCATGCTGCTTCTGTTGGGGAGGTATTGGGGGCTATCAATCTTATTGACAAAATAAGATCAGAGTATAAAAATTACCCAATATTTCTTACAGTGACCAATTACGCTGCCCTTGAATTAGTCAAAGAAAAATATCCATATATAAACGTCAGAATATCCCCTCTTGATTTTAGCTGGCTAATTTCAAAGCTCTGTAAGATACTTCAGGTTCCAAATATTATTATAGTTGAGGCAGAGTATTGGCCAAATCTGATATATATATTTTCTGAAAAAGGCAGGATATTTCACGTAAGCACCAGATTTAGCGCTAAGGCGCTCAACAGGTACAAAGGGTTTAACTTCTTTTTTAACAATGTATTTGAAAGAATTTCAGCATTCTTTGCTAAGACAGGCGATGACAGAGATAATCTGATTAAGTATGGCATAAATAAAGATTTGATCTTTACGGTAGGAGACATAAAGGCGGTTCAGAATTATGGAAGCCCTCCTTCGAAAGAAAATGTATTTGACCTGGTAGCAGGTAGCACTCATTCAGGCGAAGAGTCAGTTTTGATCGATCTATATCTGAGATTTAACAAGGGCATATCTATTGCTATAGCTCCCAGACATCTCTCTCGGATAAATGAGATAATAGATGAGATGAAAAGGAAGGGCGTCGAATATCTTCTGTGGTCAGAAAATAAAGAGTCTATAAAAGTAAACAAGGATCTAAAATCAATAGTTCTGATAGACACCATGGGCGAGCTTTCTGATATATATGCTCTTGGAAAGATTGGATTCGTGGGTGGAACGCTTGAAAAAATTGGGGGGCATAACCTGTTTGAGCCTGCAATATCATCAAGGCCTGTGCTTTTTGGCAGATATTATCAAAGACAGTCTTTTATGGCAGAATCTCTCTTAAGATTGGATAAAGATAATCCGAATAATTCACATAAGGGAGCTTTTGTGGTAGAAAGCGTTGACCAATTTTATGATCTGGTCAAATATCTGATTCAAGATGACAATTGGCTTGAAGAGGGCAGGGCGGCCAGGAGAAAATTCCAGTATGCCTCTAACTCACTCGACAGAACATATAGCTTATTGAAGGACAAGTTTAATGTCTTTGTATGAGAGGCTCTCTTCTTATTGGACGAAGTGCGTAAAGAACAACAAGAATAAGATATTTTTATCTTTTTTGTTGCTTTTGAGCTATATATACAGGGCATTTATGCTAAGGAGAAGGAACAAGATTCTGGCAATGCCAAAAAAGAAATTTAGTGCGAGGGTGGTTGGAGTTGGGAATATAGTTCTTGGCGGCACGGGGAAAACTCCTCTGGCGATATGGCTTGCAAAGAAAAATTTAGAAAAGGGCTTGAAAGTAGGCGTAGTCTTCAGGGGATATGCAGGAGAGGCAAGGGGCACTTTGACCGTTAGCGATGGCAAAAACATCTTGTCTTCGCCTTATGTGGCGGGAGATGAGGCTTATCTGGTTTCAAAAAAGGTGCCCGACGCTATAGTCATTGTGGACAGGATAAAGGAAAGGGCTATTGAATTTCTTCAAAATAAATATGATTGCGATATGGTAATATTGGACGATTCTTTTCAATATTGGAGTATCGAAAAAGACCTGGATATCGTGACCATTGATGCTATTAACCCGTGGGGCTGCGGATATATATTTCCAAGGGGATTTCTGAGAGAGCCGAAAGAATCTCTTGCAAGGGCGAATATGGTAGTAATATCAAGGTTTAATCTTATATCAAACAGTGATTTGGAAAGTCTGACGAAGGAGATAAAGGACATCAACCCAAGCGTAAAGATAATGCTGATGAAATATACGCCAAAAAAGCTGGTAGATATGTCTTTGTATAAAGATTACAATATAAACATTTTAAAGGGTAAAAGAGTCTTTGCTTTTTGCGGTATTGGCAATCCTGATAGCTTTTTTCTTACCTGCAAGAATCTTGGGATAAATATAGTGAGTTCTATGACCTTTTCAGATCATGCCCGATACGATCAGGAAGACGCCATGGAGATTGTTAACAGGGCAAAGAGATTTAATGTTGACGCTTTTTTGACTACCGAAAAAGATATAGTAAAGTTTAGCTTTTTAAACAGAGTAAACTTTTTGCTATATGCTCTGTCAATTGAAGCAGAAATATTTTCAGAGGGTGGTGCTGATGCATAAAATTTTAGGGGTAATTCCTTCGCGATTGGGATCTACCAGATTGCCCGAGAAGCCATTGAGGAAAATTTTAAACAAGCCAATGATCCAGTGGGTGTACGAGGGCGCATCTAAAAGCAAGCTATTGTCTGATTTGGTTATTGCTACAGATTCAGAATCTATAGCTGAGGCGGCATCTACTTTTGGAGCAAAGGCGATAATCACTTCAAAGTCTTGTGCGAGCGGAACAGACAGAGTGGCTGAGGTTGCAAGGATGCTAACCGATTACGACATTGTGGTGAACGTTCAGGGCGATGAGCCAATGGTAAATGACGTTGTGATAGACGCTCTCATAGAGCCATTTTCTGATGAAGATGTGAATATGACTTCCCTGATGACGCCTATTGAGCCAGGTGAAGAGTCAGATCCTGGTGCGGTGAAGGTGGTCTGCAAGAAGAATAATGATGCTCTGTACTTTTCAAGGTGCACTATTCCATTTGACAGGGATGGCTGCAAAGTAGCAAGATATAAGCATCTGGGATTCTACGCTTACAGGAGAGATTTTTTATTGAAGCTCTCTAATATGATGCCTACTCCTTTGGAAAAGGCAGAGTGCTTAGAGCAGCTCAGAGTTCTGGAAAATGGCTTCTCTATCCGGATGAGCCTAATCTCTTTTAGCACAAAGAGCGTGGATACCATAGAGGATCTTATGGAGGTAGAAAGGATATTGAGAGGGAGTTGAACAAGACAGATCTTAGAGATATAAAAAAAATAGGCGTAATAGTAGGAAATCCAGGCTTAGGAGATCTACTGTTCTCTTATCCTCTTTTCTCTAATATAAGAAGAAGCTTTCCTGGGGCTGAAGTGTATTTTATCGGTAATCTGAGAGATTACACAAAGTCATTGGTCTTGCGATCTAAAAATATTGATGACATAATTTACTATGAAGAGTATAAGGTCCAAAAAATTCCTGATGACCTTCTGTACTTTTTTCTTAACTACAGAAAAGAAAAGTTTGATCTGGTATTCGATCTGCAGAGGCATTTTCTGATAACGTCCTTAACCAAGTTTTCAGGGGTTAAGGTATTTCAGAGCTTCTCTATGAAGCAGGTCTTTTCGACCTTCAAGGCTGACGACACCCTCAGGAGAAAAGAGCACAATGCTTTGCACCACATGAGACTTTTAGAGCCTTTAGGCATAAAGCCCGAGCTTATTTGCGAGATGGACTTACTTGAGATAGATTTCCAAAGGCCAAAGAGCTTTCTGAGAGAAAACAATATAGATAAGTTCGTATCTATCGTAGCCTCTTCTGGATATGAACTGAAGAATTGGTCGGGTGAGAACTACTCCCAGATTATAGACTTTCTGTATGAAAACTTTGGCTTCCAGTCAGTCTTGATAGGCTCCAAGCAGGATAGTGCAGTTTTGACTAAAATACTTAACGCTACAAAAAATGCAATTATTTTGCCAGATGACTTTAAGATTGAAGAAACTGCTGCCCTTCTAAGACTTTCTGAGACCACAGTGGGCAATGATTCTGGACCGCTGCATTTGGCATCATTTCAAAATATACCAGTTATTGGCCTTTATGGATCTACCAATCCAAATCTCTGCGGCCCATTGGGCAAAAAGTCTACCGTGATAAGGACCAATGCTACCTGTGCGCCGTGCTCTCTTTATTCGTGCCCGTATAACAAAAAGTGTATAGACTTTATCAGTGTGGAAGACGTGAAAGAGGCAATTTCGAAAATTTTAAAGCTAAAATAATCTTAAGTGATATAATTTTCATTATGTTTTCAATAAACTGAAAGGAGACGTTATGGGCAAAAGGATCAAGTACGGCTTTGTTATACTTTTGATATCGGTAATAGCATTCTCGGCAGGTTTTACTCTGAAGAGTAATATGGCTTCAGGCAGCACCAATTGGGGAATGCTGCAGTTCGTCTACAATCTGGTTGAGAATTATTATGTGGCGCCGTCCACTCTGGATCCTACCAAGCTCGTTCAAGGCGCTATAAGAGGTATGGTTCAGGCAGTAGGCGATCCATATACAAGATACGTAGATCCAGAATCTTTTGCTCAGATGAAAGATCAGCTTGAAGGCTCATTTAGCGGTATTGGAATTGAGATGGGCGTTAAAGACAAGAAGATAGTGGTGATAGCTCCTATTGAAGGAACTCCTGCTTATAAAGCTGGCATATTAGCAAACGACAGTATAGTGTCTGTAGACGGCAAACCTGTGGATGGTCTGGACATAAATCAGGTAGTAAAGATGATTCGTGGTCCTGTGGGCTCTCAGGTGAAGATAGGCGTAGAGAGAAATGGAGAGCTAAAAGTATTCGACATCACTAGAGAAACTATAGAAATAAACAGCGTTTCCTTTAGGCCTCTTACTTATCAGATAGGATACCTGAGGATAAGCACGTTTAACGATAAGACCTATGATGAATTTAAGTCATATTTGCCACAAATAGACAAGATGAAGGCTCTGGTTCTGGATCTTAGAAACGATCCAGGCGGCACGGTGAAGACCTGTCTGGATGTAGCAGGATATTTTGTCGGTGACAACCCTGTGGTAATTACTGTGGACAGAAATGGAAAAGAGACAAAGGTTTATTCGCCTTATAAGAATTCGAAATTGGGCATTCCTGTAGTGGTGCTGGTGAACGGTGGATCGGCTAGTGCAGCTGAGATTTTGTCTGGAGCAATGAAGGATTATGGATATACCCTGATAGGCCAGAAAACGTTTGGAAAGGGTTTGATTCAGTCTGTAATACCTCTGTACGACAACAGCGCTCTGGTCATAACTACTGAAAAATATCTAACTCCTATGGGACATGACATTAATAAGATTGGCATAGAGCCAAATATAGTAATTCCAGATCCAACTGATTGGCAAGCTATGGGCAAGAACCCTGAAAAAGATCCTCAGCTAAACGAGGCTCTTAAGATTCTTCAAGAAAAAGATGGTATTTATTAGAAATATTTTGCAAATAAAAAAGGGCGCTTAGGCGCCCTTTTTTATTAATTAAGATTTAGATTAGTCTTCTTCCTGCTCGCCTTCAAAAAAATCTTTGTCTGAAATGGCGTCCATTTGCCATTGGGTTTCCTTGTCCTCAGCCTCTAATGGATAAATTCTAATAGAGAAATCTGGAGTAAACAGTTCAAAGAAAGATGTGTTCGAACTTGGCTCGGTGTGAATCTGTAAATATTCAAAGCTATTTACATTTAGATATATGCGCCCATTCATCAATACGCTGGAATTATTGATGTTATTGTAGACGCGAAATACCCTTCCCTCGCCAACCTTTTTTAAACCGCTCGAATCATACTGCTCGTATTTAATGAACAACAGATCAGACAATATCCTGAGCATGTCCTTCTTTTGATATATAATGCCGTCATTTACAAAACAAGCAACCAAACCGCTCTCAACTTTTTTTTGCACTTTTCACCTCTTAATTTGAAATTAACACATACAATATTCTATCATTTTTGTATGTGTTTGTTAAAGTGCAACTATTAAGTCTACATATTGTGAAGACTGTATAGATATTGAATTCTGCATTTTTATTTTGTTTTTAGGAACTCTATGACTTCATTGATATCGGGCACTTCTTTTATAGGGTATACCTTTTTAAATATTACCTTGTGGGATTCGTCGAGCAGTATGTTTACCCTGCCAGAAAATCCAAAATCGCCCAAAAATACGTCGTAAAGCTGAGCCAAACCGCCATGTGGCCAAAAGTCAGCCAATAATGGAGTGTTTTTTATGCCAATTATGTCTGCCCATGCCTTTTTGCAGTATACAGAGTCCACACTGATTCCCAGGCAAACCGTGTTCAAAGACTGAAAGGTCTCAAAATTTGCCTCCAGCGATTTCATCTGCTCTTCGCATACGGGTGTAAATGCAAGAGGGTGAAATGACAAGAGAACGTTTTTGCCTTTTAGGGATTCCAGGGATACTACGCTGTCATTTTGATCCTTTAGAGAAAAATCTTTTGCCTGTGCACCTATCGATAACATCTTTTACCTCCAAGATTGAATTTGTAACCTAAAATTAATTATAGTCTAAAATTGCGAAAATGATATCAAATCTCAAGAAAACTATACCCTCAGGCTATTTCTAAAGTATAAAAAGCTTGCTATCGAGAAGAGCTGTGCGGTTACCGAGAAGATTACAAGATATATTGGTGCAATAGTGTACAAAATTCCGCAGGCAAAGCTGCCAACGAACCAAAATACGCCTAACAACGTATTAAATATGCCAAATGCGCTCCCTCTTTTGCTAACTGGGACTATATTTGCTACTGCAGCTCTAACAATGGACTCAAGCGCGCCCAGCCCTAATCCCCAGCAAGTCATTCCAATTACTATTAGGTAGACTGAGCTTGTAAGAAATATAAGGGGATTTGCGAAAACAGATATTATAATTGCAAAGAGAAGTGCTATAAAGCCGTTTTTATCAAATAGCCTGCCAAACACAAGGGCGCTCACTCCATCTACTCCCATTGTAAAGGCGTAGAGTAGGGGTATCATAGGTTGGGCTATTAACTTTGTCTTTTCAAGGTGAAAAGCTATCAAGACGAAGTCCAAGAATCCAACTGCAAAGCCTAATACGCAAAAGCAATATATCCAGAAAAGCTTTGGCAAGCCCTTTGAGTCAAGCTCTACCAACTTTACTTCTAATTTTGATGGAACTGGATATAGGAATCTTGAGAAAAAAAGTATTCCGATGGCACAGGCTGCGGGTATTATGAGAAATGAGAACGCATATCGAAAATTGTTCTCTCCCAAAAGAAAGAGAATTAGCGCGACGAAGATAGGGCCGCTAACGGCGCCTAATTGATCGAGAAATTCATGAATCCCAAAACCCCATCCGCGCCCGACTGACTTTGTGGCAAATGAGAGCATTGCATCCTTTGGTGGGACTCTGATACCCTTTCCAATTCTTTCAAATACCATTGGGAATATTGCCCACTGCCAATGGGGAAAAAGCGCTATCAAGGGGACTGACAGAAGGTTTATAAAGTATCCAAAAATAGTTAACGACCAGTATTTGTGAGTTTTGTCAGCAATTCTTCCCGAAAAATATCTAATAGCATATCCCAAAAGCTCGCCTAATCCGCCGATGAATCCTACCACCGCTGCACTAGCGCCCAAAATCTCCAGATATTGGCCTGAGATAGATCTGGCGCCCTCGTATGTCATATCTGAAAATAGGCTTACCGTGCCTATGAGAACTATAAATATCATAGATTTCTTCTTCAGGTTATCCAAGACGCTCACTCCCTTCGAAAGATGGCTTCTAAATAATTTTAACCTATATCAATATTTATTCTATCAATAAATTTTATCTGAGATATTTGTTTTCATTATGATATAATTCTGATATGGAGGGAAGATGTGAATATTAGAATTTTTTTGTTGATTTATAACGTTATCTGCGCGCTCTGGGGAGTATCATTTTTTCTTTTGTTCAGCAGGCTCGATAGGGTCATAGACAACTCTTCTTTTCACAGGTTTAGATATTTTCTACATCAGCTACCGCCATTAAGCTTGATAATCTTAGCGATATGTATAACCATATATATTCTTGAGAGAATTCGTATCATTTTTTTTGAAAAAGAAACAAGGGGCTTTATAATAAATAAAAAGGATCACAGATTTTTAAAGATTTTGCACTACTTCTTTATACTCTTTACAATAATTCTTTTGCTATTCGACATATATGACATATTTTCCAATAAACTTCCCTGGCACACGATATTCAATATGATAGACTCTCCTTCTATGATCCTGGTCTCCTTAATAATCAGCTTCTTTATTCTGAAATGGCTGGAGGCCCAAAGCGTGAAGGCTGTATCAGCTGAGTCGGCTGGAAACAGCGAGATTTTTAAAAATCTAATGCTTGTGAGAAAGGGTCAGGACCTTGCAAGGGCATATTTTAATCTGGGAAACATATACTTTGAGAACAAAAATCTCCCTAAGGCACTGCAATACCTTAAAAAAGCCTGTAAATTTGGGAATAAAGATGCATGCGACAAGCTAAAGGATTTATCTTCTGAAGAAATCAAAAGAGATTTGAGAAAAGAAGATGCCTGATGTTAAAGCACTTCGTCTGACAAAAGAAGAGATAGATATTATTGAAAAAACCATAAAATACTATGATCCAACCGCAGAGGTTGTCATATTTGGCAGCAGGACTGATATGGAGAAAAAAGGCGGGGATATAGACATCTTGGTGGTTTCTGAGAAAATTGATTTCGATGTCAGAAGGAAGATAAGAGTGGATCTGATTTTGGCATTTGGCGATAGGAAGATAGATCTTGTAGTTACAGATAAGCCCGAAAAATCAGATTTTACAAAGATATGTTATAAATATGGTGTAAAACTATGACATACGAGGAAATGAAAGATGTATTCTGTGACAGCTTAAGACTCCTGAACAAAAATCTATTTTGGCTTGAAAAATCTTTTGAAAAAGCTAAAAATCTAAACTTTGAGAGCTTAACAGAAGAAGATATAGAAAAATTAGAGACTTTATCCAACAGATTTGGAAGAAGTGTTGATATTTTGATAAACAAGACTTTGAGAGCCTTAGATATTTTGGAACTTGAAAGCACAGAGAGCAAGTTGGATATATTGCTAATGGCTGAAAAAAGAGGATTTGTAAAGGATTTCAGACAGCTAATAGCCCTAAAAGATTTAAGAAACGAGCTTGCCCACGAATACATAGAAGAAGCTCTTTTAAAAAAGTTTAAAGAGGTTTTGCAAAGTACGCCTATGCTTCTAGAAACTGTCTACAGGATAAATCTCTACGTAAAAGATAAAAATTACTGCTCGCAGTTCTGAATTAGTTTTCACCGAATAAGGCGGCAGTACATTTCATTAAGAAAACATGAACAAAATTTCTAATTAGTTTATAACACATTCTCAAAACTCCTCTAATGATAATTGTCTATGCTTATTTTAGTTAAATCAATTTCAGGAAGAGGAGGATTAAACGAATGAGCGAAAAAGTGAAATCTGAAAGTGAATCTTTAGCCAAAAAGATCTTTAACAAGGTCCCAGAAGTTACTATCTTTTTTTGGATTATTAAGATTCTGTGCACTACTGTAGGGGAGACTGCTGCAGATTTTCTGAACGTTCATATGGGCTTTGGCCTCACAAAGACAAGCATCGTAATGAGCGTCTTGCTTTTAGTTTTTCTATATTTTCAATTCAGGGCAAGAGAATATGTGCCAAAAATATATTGGATGGTTGTTGTCTTAATAAGCGTAGTGGGCACATTGATAACAGATAATTTGAGCGATAATTTAGGGGTTCCTTTAGAGTTATCCACCGTTATTTTTACAATTTTGTTAATCGCGACATTTTTAGCCTGGTATTACAAGGAAAGAACTCTCTCTGTTCACAGCATATTTACTGTAAGGCGTGAAGCCTTTTATTGGCTGACAATTCTTTTTACTTTTTCACTGGGAACTGCTGCTGGGGATCTGATAGCTGAGACTCTAAGGCTGGGATATCTAATGTCTGCAATAATGTTTGGTTCAATAATTGCGATTATTACGTTGCTGCATTATAAATTCAACTTAAATTCAGTGCTTGCATTTTGGCTGGCATACATATTGACCAGGCCACTTGGTGCGACTATAGGCGATCTGATGTCTCAAGCTAAAAACATAGGGGGACTTGGACTGGGTACGGTAATGACGAGTGCAATATTTTTAACGCTTATCTTGATGATGGTTATTTATCTGACGAAAACGAGGATTGACAAAGAAATAGTTCCTGCAGAAGAAGTCCTCTATGAAGAATTCGTTGCGGCTGAAGAGGTTATAGAAAGAGAAGAAATATAACAACACCTGGTTTCAGGTTTGACATAAATGAAGTGGCCAGCAGAATTTCTGGTCACTTCATATTTTCAACGCACATGGCGATCGTATATTTTCTTCAGACTAAGATAAACTTTTTTAATATCAATGTATAGAATTCTTCTATATCTTTTAAGTTATGCTGAAGGATTGATTTCAAGATATTTATATCAAGTGAGGCGTAATCATGAATTGCTATGTTCCTGAATCCAACCATTGATTGCATTCTTTTCGTCAAGTCAGCGTCAATTATTCCTGCGTCATTTAGAAGCTTGAAGTTTTCTTTTATTGTAGTAGCAAGTCCAAGACCCTGAGAGGCTATTATGTGGGCGGCAATATCGATTGTAGACTCTATAGCTCTCTGTAGGTTTAATATGAACATATCCTGTTTGTCAATGTCTTCAAGGCTATTTGGGTCATTATTTGTAATAGCGCTGATTCTTTTTAGACATCTTTGTATATTTGCAACCTTTGCGAAAATTACGTCAGGTTCTATCATAGATTCTGCCTTTAAGTATATTTTGTTCTTGCGGCCTTCTTACTATTTTCAGGTCATCATATTCTTTGAGAGTTCTGAGAAAAAATTCATTGTAAATGCTATCATTTACTTTCTTTATTAAGCGCCCTTTTTTTAATGCCTGCATCTTTATTATTGGCGATGCAAAATTTAATATAACTATGTCGGTATCCCTATCTGTAATTTCAGTTATACCGCTCTTGATCTTATTTAGAGATTCGAAATCAGGTTTGCTACTAAAAAGGATTGCTAAGTCTGCGTCGCTTTCATCTGTGAGCCTATTTTCGATAAATGAACCAAAGATAAATGACAGCAAAACTTCATCAATTTTGCTGAGAAATTCTTCTATTTTCACAATCGACTCTTCAATGTCCATTAAAATTTATTTTAGCACAGTAAACTATAAGGCTTATGAAGCATATCGATGAGTATCAAGTTTCAATATTTAGTGTACGAAATAATCAAAGAGCATCTTGGCAGCTACCATATATAGCACTACTCCTATTAGAACCTTTACGCTCTTGTTGCTAAGCTTATATTTCATAAGATACGACCCAAAAATAGCTCCCAGGATAGCTGCTATGACAGTATATGAGATTAACTCAATATTTAGTCCGCCTAATGCTACCCTTCCAAGAAAGCCTCCAAGAGATGAGAAGAAGACTATAAAAGAGGTGGTAGCTGCTGCAAACCTTGCAGGAACGCCTATAAAGATGAGTATGGGGATTATCATATTCCCTCCGCCAATTCCCAGAAGTCCAGCTACAAATCCTGCAAGCGCTCCAATTGGCGTGGCAACTGTGAGCATCTGTTTTTTACTTATTTGAAAATTTTCGCCTGAACTGTTCTTTTTCTGCTTGTAAAATATCATCATTGATGCAGCAAATATCAAAAATAGTGCAAAGAGAAGCAATAAGGTCTCTCTTGGAACAAATTTGCTGCAATATGCTCCTATTGGAGATGTTATAAGGACAGCTATTATTATTGGGAATGACAGCTTGTAGTTTATCAAGCCAATTCTTGAATATGAATAGGAGGCAAACGCCATAGCTACCACGTTTAACAAGAGGGCAGTACTCATAGACTGATGAAGGTCGAAGCCCATTGCATAAAAAGCGGGTATAAGGATAAAGGCTGCTCCAGCTCCAGTAATAACCATAATTGATTTTGCTACAAAGGTTACAAGTGCAGCTAATAAATATATCATTAATTTCTCCTTAAAAAAGTTTAAGTTTAGAATAGCAGCCGCAAATTTTACGGCTGCTATTTATTTTTTTACTTTTGAGCCATATTTTCAGAGCAGGGTATGCAGACTTGCTTTCCATCGATAAACTTTAACTTGTCAATGAATACCGCTTCGCCGCAAGCGTCACAAAAATCTGCTTCCATCACTCCTGGAGCCTTTTTGAAGTCGTAGTCAAAAACGGGGCTGATATCAAGAAAATCCTCTTCTTTTAGGTTCAGGACCTTTTCTATCAATGGATCTGCAATCTTTGGGTCAACGTCTTGAGGTGCTATTCCCTTTTTCCTCTCAGCTATGAAAGGCGACTCGAGCATCTTTTCAAAGAACTTTGGTTTTAGAGATACCCTTACAGCCTTTTTGCTCTTTACGTCGATAAGGGTAAATGCCATCTTTCCATAGTAAAGCTTCTTTATATTGCTCTTTCCATAAGTGCACCCAGTGACAGTCATAAGTCCATCTACAAAACAACCTGCTGCGTGATTGTCTGCTGTCTCTGCTAAAAGAACTAACTCTTTGTCCTTGGATCTTTGTGCTCCAAGGGTGTTCATTGCAGCACAGGCTGCCTTTAGACCCAATGGCATTGCTGGGCATTTGTGGCCGTGAAATTGCAGTCCTAAATCAAAAAAATCTTTTGCTTCAAACATTTTATTTCCTCCTTATATTTTTTACAATTAATAAGTATATTATAAATTACTAATTTATTAATGTAAAGTAGGAAATTTTTAGAATTTTTCTAAGCGAATTAATACTAGATTTTTGATGAAACAATTCGTTTTGTTGAAATTAGTCATAATAAAGACTATTAACCCATCTTCGTCAAAAACCTCCTGAATTTAGCTAAAATACCGTACCCCTAAAAACCCAAACG
>NZ_JBAGBW010000005.1 GCF_039822205.1 Thermodesulfobium sp. 4217-1 | reverse complement strand
GCTGGTTTTATCGGTTCAAGTTTAGCAAAGGCCCTTGAAGATCATTTTCCAACTTATGAGATATTTGCTCTTGATGACTTTTCGAGCGGTCATTTTAAGAATCTTTTGGGTTTTAAGGGCGAGGTAATAACTGCTGATATATCTTTGAAGGAGGTCTGGGAGAGACTAAAAAGCTATAGGTTTGACGTTATATTTCATGAAGGAGCTATATCTGACACAAGAGTTTTAGATCAGGGTCTTGTTATGAGGGTAAATGCTGAGTCATTTAAATATTTGCTTGATTGTGCAAGAAGCTCTAAGTCGAAAGTAGTATATGCATCTAGCGCAGCGGTTTACGGCAATTCTCCTGCTCCTCAGAAAGAAGAAAGCGGTCTTGTGCCTGAAAACGTTTATGGTTTTTCAAAATATGTTATGGATATGATGACGCTGAAATTTATGAAAATAAACCCTGATGTCCAAGTTTGCGGCATGAGATATTTTAATGTGTATGGCCCTGGTGAGGATTTTAAGGGGGAGTACGCAAGTATGATAAGACAGATGTATTTAAAAATAAAAAGAGGCGAGAATCCGAGACTTTTCAAATACGGTGAGCAAAAAAGAGATTTTGTGTATATCCAAGACGTAATAAATGCAAACGTAAGAGCGATGGAAAGCGATGTATCAGGTATATTCAACATAGCCACTGGTAGCGCAAGATCGTTTAACGATATCGTAAAAATAATCTCTGATACTACCAAGAAGGATATAAATGTGGAATACTTTGATTGTCCTTATAATTTTTATCAAAATCTTACACAAGCTGATATTTCAAGGGCAAGGTCTTTTATAGGGTACAATCCTGAGTACGATCTTGAAACGGGAGTAAGAGAATATATAAATTACTTAGATAGAACTTAACCTCTAATAGCCAGCCTAAAATAGTTATTTCAATATTTAAAATTTATTTTGATTTTAGAGTGGTGTTTTTACTGGACAAAACTCTTATTTCGGTTTAGTATTTATTTTGTTTATTTATACATAAGCAGAAAAATTATTTGAATTATCAGAATTTATAAAAAATTCAAAATTCATGTTATAATTTCTGTTTAAGGATTAAAATGTGGTAAATCTCATGAAGGGTTTTGCCTTACGACTTTAAGTATGGCTCTTCACAAAAAGAGAGGAGGGGTAACAGAAAAACAACGATTTGGCTTTTTGCTTCAAGAATTCTTACCTTCATGAAGGGGGTGTTGTTTTTTGTTATCAAGTTTAACTAAGAATAAGGTTAGTAGAAGGGATTTTATGAAAGCCTGTGCGGCGATGGCCGTATATTTGGGTTTGAGTGAATCTTTTGCTCCAAAGATTGCTGATGCAGTCGAAAATGCTAGTAAAAAGGCTCCAGTTGTCTGGATAGAAGCCCAAAGCTGTTCTGGTGATACTGAGGCATTTCTCAATTCATCTGAACCTACTCCAGCTCAGATTTTGTTAGATACTATCAGTTTAAAGTATCAGGATACAGTTATGTTTGGTACCGGATACGTTGCAGACAAGGCCTTAGACGATGCTATAAAAGCAGGCGGATATGTTTTGGTGGTTGAGGGTTCAATCCCTACCGCAGATCCTCTATTTTGTACTGTCGGCACCGAAAGTGCTACCAACCCCGCAAGAAAACCCGTAATTGATACCCTCAAAGAAGCTTATAAGAATGCTGCCGTAGTTATTGCGCTTGGCTCATGCGCTACATGGGGCGGCGTGGTTCAAGACTGTCCTTCTAAAGGCAGAGGAGTAGCTGAGGTTCTTGGAAAAGATAAGGTTATTAACCTTCCTCTATGTCCATGCAATCCAGATCATTTGGCTGGAACTATCGTTTACTATCTTACCTTTAAAAAGGCTCCGCCACTTGATATTCACCAAAGACCATTAATGTTTTTTGGCTCTATTATTCACGACAACTGTCCAAGAAGGGCGCACTTTGAGCGCGGCGAGTTTGTGACCGATTATGGCGATCCAAAACAAGCAGACTATTGTCTTTATCTAAAAGGTTGCAAGGGGCCGTTTACTTTTAGTGATTGCCCATCAAGAGGTTTTAATGAAAATGTAAGCTGGTGTATAAAAGCTAGCGCACCTTGTGCGGGATGCTCACAACCAGAATTTTATGCTGGTTTTTCTCCTCTTTATGTTAAGTCAAATGATGTCAATCTGCCAGGCATTGGTGGAGTTCCATCTGAAACAGTTGGCACAGTCGCTGCAGCTGTAACTGCCTTAGGCGTCGCTGCCCACCTTGTTGGCCGATCTGTATTTGGCAAGAAGAAGGAGGGAGATAAGTAATTATGGCGAACAAAATAGTAATTGATCCAGTTACAAGAATAGAAGGCCATTTAAGAATAGAAGTAGAGGTTGAAAATGGCGTAGTTAAGGACGCATGGTCTACAGGTACTATGGCAAGGGGATTCGAGGCAATGCTCCTTGGCAGACAACCAATGGATGCCATTTACGTTACTGAGAGATCTTGCGGCGTGTGCACACTGGTGCATGGAATGGCCTCTTCAAGGACTCTGGATATGGCATACGGATGCAAGGTTCCAGAGGCAGGAATACTTCTTAGGAATCTTATGCTTGCAGCACTTCATATGGGAGACCATATACAGATCTTTTATAATTTAAACGCTCCTGACTATATCGATATTACAGCAGTTGCAGGCTATAAGGGGAATGATCCAAAGCTCTTGGCAATAAAGGACAAGATAGTCTCACTTGTAAAGGCAAACGATACTTCGCCTTTTACCCCTACATATAAAAACGATCAATATACGCTTACAGATCCTGAAATAGTAACTACCCTTGTCAGCCACTATTTGCAAGCTATCGAGGCAAGGGCCATTGCACAGAAGTGTGTGGCTATTTTTGGCGGTAAATCACCTCACCAGGCAGGAATAATCCAAGGTGGCGTAACTTATCATCCAAATTTGGAAGATCTAATAAAATATAAGGAATCTATCTTAAAGGTGATAGATTTTGTAGAGAACGTTTACTGGAAAGACATACTCTTTCTTGGAGCAGGTCCGCTTCTTCCTGTAGGCCAGGCTGGTCTTGGCGGAGGGTACAATAACTATCTCTCAGGTCCAGAATTTCAGGCAGATGAAAGCGGCAAGGACTTTTTGTGGAAGGGCGGAGTAGTTACAGATGGTAATCTTGGCGCAGTCCAACCCTTGGATGGTCAAAAGATTGCAGAATCGGTAGCGCACTCTTGGTATGATTACTCAAATAATCAGCCACTGCTCGCACCATATGAAGGTCAGACAAAATTTAACCTAACAAAAGAAGGTGCTTATAGCTTCGTGAAGGCTCCTCGTTACGACGGAAAGCCTTACGAAGTGGGTCCTCTTGCTTGGGCTATGACTACCCAACCAAAGGAATTTATGGATATTGTTACTAAGTTAAACATCAAACCGGGATTTTTGGCTCGTCATGCTGCAAGATCTTACCAGGCCGTTGACGTTGCAAGAAACGTTTTGAAGTGGGTAGACCAGTTGGCAGGACTAATGGGCAAGGGTCCGCTAATAGTAAATGACGACAAGCCTACACCCAATACCGGAAAGGGAGCAGGATTTGTAGAGGCACCGAGAGGATTTTTGAGCCACTGGGCAATCATTGAAGGTGGAAAGCTCAAAAATTATCAGCAGGTCGTTCCTACTACTTGGAATGGTTCTCCAAGAGATGCGAACAACGTTCGTGGTCAATTCGAGCAGTCTCTCATAGGTATTCCTGTACCTGATCCAGAAAATCCAGTCAACGTAGTAAGAAATATCAGGTCATTTGACCCATGTTTGGCTTGCGCAATTCACATTATTCATCCAGAGAGCAACCGCATCTTGAAGTTTGTTGTGGAGTAGGGAGGTATACTATGGCGCGTTTAGAAGAGCATCCGCTTCCACAAAGAACTATGCACTGGATAAATTTGCTTTGCATGATAGGTCTTATTGTGTCGGGATGGTATATCCACAGCCCATTTGCACCTGGCTGGATGGGATCTCTTATATGGCTTCACCTTTCACTAGCGTTTATCTGGATTCTAAATGCAATATTTAGAGTTTATTTTGCATTTGCTGGTTCTGATAAGGACTGGAAGGAATTTGCCTATACAGGAGAAGACATTAAAAATATCATTCCTCAGATTAAATACTATTTATTTATAGGTCCGCATCCTCATACTGGAAAATATAATCCACTTCAGAAGGTAGCTTATAGCTGGCTTTTGATTGTTCTTTTCATCTTTCAGGCAACTACAGGTTTTGCGCTTTTGTGGCCTACGGGCAGTTTTGCTGGAGTAGTGCACTTCTTTGGTGGTTTGTATACATTGAGGCTGTGGCACTATTTTGGTATGTTTGCGTTCATCATGTTTATAATTGGTCATGCATACCTGTCAGTCACAGAGGCATGGGATCAGGTTCCGCTTATGTTCTTTGGTATCGCAAAAAAGGATTAAGATTAAATTTATTTTTAACTTATTGCCCCGGATTGTATGTTAAATCCGGGGTTTTATTATATAATATAATGTAGTATATATACGGTTGGAGGATTAAAATGTCTGAAACCAATAGTATGTTGGTGTCAAATGATATTGGTTCCTCTGGAAAAAATAATGCTTCTAGTGTGTCAAGCGTATCAAATCAGAACTCTAGTAGCAACGCTACTTCTTTATTAAAACAAAAGTTTTCTGCTCAAGTTGAGCAACAACTACAACAGTTGATAAAGACCGATCAGGAAGTACGTGCTCACGAACAAGCTCATATTGCTGCATCAGGAGGTTTGGCCACTTCGGGCCCAAACTATGTTTACGTAACAGGTCCTGATGGTAAGCTCTATGCTGTGGGAGGTGATGTAAACATAGACGTCTCTCCTGTTCCAAATAATCCCGACGCTACAATCCAAAAAATGGATACTGTTATTAGTGCTGCTTTAGCTCCTGCTCAACCTTCCACTCAAGATTACACTGTGGCATCTCGAGCCCAAATGGCTATTATTCAAGCTCAAGAGCAAAAAACAATAATGGAAAGACAGAAAAGTCAATCTAATTCAGGAAATTCTAAAAGCACCCAGATAAATACTATCGTATAAGTACCAAGTGTAACGTATATTAAAACTTTTTTATAGTTTTTTTATACTCAATTGTAGCTATTAGTTTAACTTATTTGACAAAAATAAAAAACCAATTCATAATTTAATTGTTTGTTATTTGTTAGGGGTTAAATCTTTTTTAAGGGGAAATTATGAAGATAGTTGTAATAGGAATTGGAAATGAGATACAGGGAGATGATGGATTAGGAGTTCATGTGATAAAGGAATTGGAAAAGATTTCTTTACCTAAGGAAGTAGAGCTTTTGGCAGGAGGCACAAGCGGACCTGATTTGATCGTTTATTTTGAAGGGGTAGATCTACTTATATTTGTGGATGCAATAAGGGGAGGCAACGAACCTGGCACCATGTATAAATATAACCCTGAAGAGATGAAGTATCAAAGAAGCGTTGCGCTATCTCCCCATCAGATAGGAATCCCAGAGACACTGAGATTAGCTGAATTTGCTGATAAGAAGCCAAAGAAAAGTGTTTTTTTTGGCATGGAACCAATGAATTTGGACTTTTCTATGGAACTTAGTCAGCCATTGAAAGAAAAACTCCCAAGATTAGTTGAGCTTATAGTAGAAGAGATTAATAGCTTTTTGGCTTCTAACAAAGATCAAAATATACTGTAAGAGAGGAAGTGGACATTTTAGTGCACTCATCTAATGGTAACAGGGAGCAGTCTGAGCTTGATTTTTTCTTTAATCCGAGAAATGTCGCTGTATTGGGAGCTTCAAGAAAGCCTGGCGCTGTAGGCTATACTATTTTGGAGAACCTTCTTGATTTCAAAGGGCAGGTTTTTCCAATCAACCCTAATGCTACAGAAATTCTGGGGATGAGAGCCTACCCGAGCTTTCAGGACTTGTTTGAGCCAGTAGATCTTGCCATAATTTCTGTGCCTAGAGAAATTGTGCCAATTGTTTTAGAAGATGCTGGCAGGGCTGGTTGTTTGGGGGCTATTATTGTAACATCTGGTTTCAAAGAAGTAGGCAAAAAAGACTTGGAGGATCAGCTCTTAGATATCGCAAAAAGATATTCAATGAGACTAATAGGTCCGAATTGTTTGGGCATTTACGACGCAAAATCCAGGCTTGATACATCCTTTCTATCAAAACAAAAACAAGCAAGACCTGGTCCGGGCAGCATAGCATTTTTGTCGCAAAGCGGAGCATTTCTTGCTGCTATTATGGACTGGGCAGCGTCTGAAAAGATTGGCATATCTAAGGGCGTTTCTTACGGGAACAAGGCTGACGTAAATGAGCTCGACTTAATTGACTACCTGATAGAAGACGACGACACACAAGTAATATGCCTCTATATAGAGGGGATAGAGAATCCGAGGGTTTTTTTTGAAAAGGCTAGCGCTGCTTCTAAAAAGAAACCAATTTTAATTATGAAGGCTGGCCTTTCCGAGGAGGGCACAAAAGCTGCTGCGTCTCACACTGGCAGCATGGCTGGCAGTGGGCTGCTTTTCAAAAGTGCGTGCAAACAAGCAGGCCTAATTATGGTACGAGACTATAGGGAATTGTTTAATGCTGCCAAAGCATTGGTTAGATCGGGACCTGTAACGGGAAATAAAGTTGCGATTTTGACCAATGGTGGCGGAGCGGGAGTTATGACAACTGATTATGCAATGGAGAAATCCTTTAAAATGTCAAGCTTATCCGATTCTACTAAGGAAAAATTAAAAAGCTTTTTGCCAGTTTTTGCCAGCGTAAACAATCCTGTGGACATTACCGGATCTGGAAATGAGGATGATTATGTTAAGTCACTGAAGATTATCCAAGCAGATGACGATGTGGATGCTGTTTTGGGAATAAATCTTGTACAGGTTCCTGGTATGGACGAAAAGATAGTAAGCGTTTTGCCAGCTGAGATAGCTATGAGCTCAAAACCTTATTATTCAATTATGATTGGCGGAAATTATACAAATAAAATAAAACTTAAGCTGGAAAAGAAGGGAATGCTCGTATACAACAATATAATAGATTGTATTGACTCGTTATATATATCATCTTTGTATACGAAGTTCAGAGAAAAGGATAGCTGGCAGGGCGAAAAAACTTCTCTAAAAGCATCTAAAAAAGCAAAGAGCATAACTTCAAAGACCTTGAAGTCGAACAAGACTTCTTTGATAGAGCCATTTCTTTCAGAATTCCTAAACGATTATAAAATGCCTCTTTCGCAGAGCTATTTTTTCTCATCTATAGAGGATATACTCAATTCAAATAATATTGTGTTTCCAGGCGTGGCCAAGGTGGTATCACATGAAATAATTCACAAAACCGATGCTGGTGGTGTAATTTTAGGCATTAAATCAAAAGATGAATTGGTTGATGCATATAAAAATATTACTGAAAATGCTAACAAATACGATCCGAGTGCAAAAATAATGGGAATATCATACCAAAAAATGGAGAAGAAAGGCGTGGAGCTTATTGTCGGCGGCTTTAATGATAGGTATTTTGGGCCCATGGTCATGTTCGGTCTCGGCGGTATTTACGTGGAAGTTTTGAAAGACGTAGCTTTTGCAATGGCTCCAATAACCAAACAAATTGCTATGGATATGGTCAAAGAATTAAAATCATATAAGATCTTGACAGGGGTAAGAGGAGAAGATCCTGTGGATCAGGAGAAGATAGCTGAGTTACTTGTCAAGTTTTCTGAGGTGTTATATTTACACCCAGAAGTTAAGGAAATGGAATTCAATCCCGTTTTTGCTTATAAAGATTCTGTGGTCATAGTAGATTCCAGAGTGCTCCTTGAAAAATGAGGATTTTAATATCAACTGTTTGCCTTTTTCTAATAAGGGAGAAAAAATGAATAACTATCCTGCTTATATTCTTTGTGGCGAAGCGGGCTCTGGCAAATCAGAGATCGTTTTAAATTTGGGCTATTTATTGTCTAAAGACAATCCTGTGACGATTGTAGATCTTGATAATGTAAAGATTATGAGAACCATAAGACATGTGAAAAATGAGATGAATCTTAAATTCCCCTATGAAATAGTCAGTGTTCCAGAGGAATATATCAATCTGGATCTGCCGATTGTCGCATATAAAATTAGAGGTTTGATTGAGGATTATAGGAACTTTTTAATTATTGATGTGGGTGGCAATAGCGATGGATCTGTTGTTCTGGGTTCATTGAACGATGTTTTGGTTAAGAGAAACACTGTGCCAATTTTTGTATTTAACCCATTCAGGCCATTTTCAAGCTCGTACGAGGCAGTGCTTGAAACGATCAAGTCTATCCAGGATTCGAGCAAGCTTGTTTTCAAAAATGTGATAATAAACCTTTATCTGGGCGCAGGAGCTACATTAGAAGAATTGACCTTTGGAGAAAATTTGGCCAATGATATTGTAGAAAAGCTAAATCTTGAGGTTCTCTTTAGATTTGTTCAGGAAGATTTCGCAAAAGATTTTAAAAACTATATTCCTATAAATCCTTTTTTATTCTATCCATGGGAAGAAGGGAGGAACTAAATAAGATGGCAAAGGTAGTAATTGATCAAGAAAGATGCAAAGGCTGTGGCCTATGCGTAGCAGCGTGCAATTTTGGAAACCTAAGGATTGGAGAAAATTTCAATTCAAAAAGCTACAAAGTTAGTGAGTTTGTAGGAGAAGATTGTAAAGGCTGTGGGTTTTGCTATATGGTTTGCCCCGATACTGCAATAACAGTTTATAGAGACGAAAAAGTAGAAGTAGAAAAATAAAAAGCTTTGTAAAGGAGGGATATTGTGAGAGTTTTAATGAAAGGGACGGAAGCTATGGCTGAGGCGGCAATAAGGGCTGGATGTAGTGCCTATTTTGGTTATCCTATTACTCCTCAGACAGAGCTAATTCACTATATGTCAAGAAGGATGCCAGAAGCTGGAGGAGTATTTTTACAGGCTGAAAGCGAGGTATCAGTTATAAATATGGTTTATGGTGCTGCAGCTGCTGGGGTAAGGGTCATGACATCGTCTTCTAGCCCTGGTGTAAGCTTAATGCAGGAAGGAATTTCATATTTGGTGGGTGCAGAGCTGCCTGCCGTTCTAATAAACGTTATGAGAGGCGGTCCTGGACTTGGAAACATCCAGCCATCCCAAAGCGATTATTTTCAGTCTACAAAAGGCGGTGGACATGGAGATTACAAACTAATCACATTTGCTCCATCATCTGTTTCTGAGGCAGCATCTATGGTTTATGACGCATTTGACATAACAGAAAAATATAGGCATCCAGTTATGATTTTGGCAGATGGAGCGCTGGGTCAGATTATGGAACCCGTTAGCTTGCCAGAACAGGGCGCCAGCAAACCTTCTGTGAAAAATTGGGCGCTTACCGGAGCAAAGGGAAGGCCTGCAAATAAGATATTTTCTTTTTATCTTGATCCAAAAGGGTTAGAAGAGCACAATCTCCATCTACAGGAGAAATTTAAAAATATCGATGACGAGATAAAGTACGAAGAGGATATATCTGACGATATGGAAATTTTGGTTGTGGCTTATGGAACTGTAGCAAGAATATTGAAAAATGCTGTACAGAAGTTAAGGGGAGAAGGGAAAAAGGTTGGAATTTTTAGGCCAATTTCTCTTTGGCCATTTCCTGAGAGCGCTTTGAAGAGCGCTTCAATGAAGGCAAAGCAGGTGTTTGTTAGTGAGATGAGCTATGGCCAGATGCTCGAAGATGTTAGGCGCATAGTGCCAGACGAGATCGAAGTAAAGTTTTACGGAAGAGCTGGCGGGGTAGTTCCATCTCCCAATGAACTTTATATTAAACTAAAATCTCTTCTGGAAAGGGGAGTATAGATATGTCAAATCAAATTCTTGAAAGACCAAAGTCATTAACACAAAAGCAGTTTCACTATTGTCCAGGATGTCACCATGGCATCATCCACAGATTAATTGCTGAAACAATTGATGAATTTGACCTAAGGGAGAAGACCATAATTGTTCAGCCTGTAGGATGTGCTGTATATATTTATGAGTATTTTGATACTGATGTGTCTGAGGCTGCTCACGGCAGGGCCCCTGCGGTAGCTACAGCAATAAAGAGGGTTTCAAAGGGCAAGTTCGTGCTTACTTATCAAGGAGATGGAGACCTCGCTGCAATAGGTACTGCTGAAATAGTACATGCTGCTGCAAGAGGTGAAAATATTTGTGTATTCTTTGTTAACAACGCAATATATGGAATGACTGGTGGTCAGATGGCTCCAACTACCTTGCCTGGGATGAAAACTGCTACTACTCCATTAGGGAGGGATGTAAAAAAACAGGGCTATCCAATAAAAGTTTCTGAGATGCTTGCTCCTTTCGAAGGGGTTTCTTACATAGAAAGGGTAATGGTTTCATCACCAAAACACGTCATTAAGGCTAAAAGTGCTGTCAGAAAGGCTTTCAAATATCAGCTTCAAGAAAAAGGCTTTTCATTGGTTGAATTCTTAAGCGCTTGTCCTACTGGTTGGGGCATGCCGCCTGTAGACGCTGCAAAATGGGTGGAAGAAAACATGACAAAACAATTTCCTCTGGGCGTTTATAAGGAGGTTGGTTTAGATGACTGAAGAATTGATTATTGCAGGTTTTGGTGGTCAGGGCGTTATGACTATGGGCC
The DNA here is from genome assembly GCF_039822205.1 of Thermodesulfobium sp. 4217-1. Classification (NCBI taxonomy): domain Bacteria; kingdom Pseudomonadati; phylum Thermodesulfobiota; class Thermodesulfobiia; order Thermodesulfobiales; family Thermodesulfobiaceae; genus Thermodesulfobium; species Thermodesulfobium fumaratoxidans. The sequence continues at coordinate 78,994 of NZ_JBAGBW010000005.1, read as the reverse complement.
AGGTTCTTGCTTATGCAGGGCTTAATTTTGGCAAGGAAGTAAGCTATTTGCCAAGTTATGGACCAGAACAGAGAGGCGGCACGGCTAATTGTATGGTAGTTGTATCAGATGAAGTTGTTTCCTCGCCATATATTGATGAGCCAACTTCTTTAATAATTATGAATCAGCCATCACTTGAGAAGTTTGCGCCAACATTACAAGAAAATGGGATTTTGTTGTACAATGCATCTTTGATAAAAGAAAAAGTAACCTCTGAAAAGACTTCGAAGGTTATTGGCATTGAAATCAATCATCTTGCAAATCAGATGGGCAAACCACAGCTGGCTAATATGATTATGCTGGGTGCCTACGTAAGTTTGTCAAACATTATGCCTGTGGACAGCATAAAGGAAGTTTTGCCAAAAGTTTTTTCAAAAAAATACCACCACCTCTTGCCCCTGAACTATGAAGCACTAGATCTGGGAGTAAAGACGGTAAAGGGCTAAATAATTTGAGCGGCTTAAAGGGGATTACCCTTGGCCGCTCCTTTTTTCTACAAGCATCCCCACATTCAGCGTTCTTATAAGTCTTTTGGTTGCAGAAATTAGCATGATGGCGCCATTTAGCATACATTCATCCAATGAAACTGGTCCAGATGAGATGCTGACAATAGCGTCAATACCCTTATCAAACACTGATTCGTAACCGTCTCCCAAACCTCCAGAAATGCAGACTACAGGTATATTGTATTTTTTGGCTGCTTTTGCGACTCCTACTGGGGCTTTTCCGAAAACAGTTTGGAAGTCTGTGTTGCCCTCTCCAGTAATGACAAGGTCTGCGTCTTTTACTAAATTATTGAAGTCTGTAACTTCTAAGACTAATTCCACTCCGGGCATAAGAGATGCTTCGGTAAAAAACATTAAACCTGCTCCAAGCCCTCCTGCAGCTCCTGCACCAGCAGTATTTTTTACATCCTTTCCTGTAACTCGTTGAGCAATGTCTGAAAATTTTAGCAAGGCCTTATCTAATTCCAAAATCATTTCAGGGGTTGCCCCTTTTTGTGGACCATATACTGCTGATGCTCCACGAGGTCCACACAATGGGTTATCAACATCGCATGCAACGAGAATTTCTGTGTTTTTTATGCGTCGATCTATTTTGGATATGTCTATTCCTTCTAATTTCTGTAACGCATAGCCTCCATCGCACAACTCTTTGCCAGAGCCATCAAGGAACTTTGCGCCTAATGCCTTTGCCATTCCAGAGCCTGCATCATTTGTGGCACTTCCGCCAATTCCAATAACAATCTTCTTACAGTTTGCATCCAAAGCAGCCATTATAAGCTGCCCTGTGCCAAATGTCGAAGTGATGTATGGGTTTCTCTTTTCTTTTGGAACTAGAGGCAGCCCTGAGGCTGAAGCCATCTCGATAACAGCTGTGCTGCCATCACCTAATATACCCCACTTTGCAACTATTTTTTCTCCTAAAGGGTCTAATACTTCACTAAACATAAGTTTTCCGCCTGTGGCCGTTACAAGAGCGTCTACCGTTCCTTCGCCTCCATCTGCAATTGGAACTTTTACTATATTTATTTCTGGATAAAATTCTAAAAAAGCGCTTTCTATTGCATTAGAAACCTCAAGTGCGCTAAGACAACCTTTGTATGAGTCAGGAGCAATTAATATCTTGTTCATGTTTGATATAGAGCAAAAAGCTCTTCCTCCTTTGGTTTAATATTGTAACAATTGTTTAAATAAATCATAACACAGGCTAGCTTTAACTAAGTAAATTATTGTTTTTATATCAGGCTTACAAGATTTACAATAATATTTTTAATTTGTAGAATATAGCTTATGTTTTCTTGTACAAATGAATTTATAGAGCAGTTTAATAAGCTATCCTTAAAATCGGTCCCATTTTTTTTCATGATAAATTTTGAGTCGGATGAATTTAAAATTTTACATGGCGATAAACTTTTTTCAAATGACATTTTTTTTGACATAAATAATTTTAAAAACTACGAAGATGTTTATCACAATGTTAAACAAGATAATAAAAAAATAATTTTTGAAAGCTTTCCAGTTTCTATGGCAGAATACAAAAAGGCTTTTGAGTCAGTTCAGAAATACGAAAGAGATGGATACTCATACCTAATAAATCTAACTTTCCAGACTGAAATTTATACGAATCTTAGTCTTTTTGAAATATTTTTGATGAGCAAGTCTAAATTTAAGCTCTACGTTAAAGATTCGTTTACCTGCTTTTCGCCTGAGATATTTGTTAGAATTAAAAATGGGTTTATATTCGCCTATCCAATGAAGGGAACGATAGACGCAAAGATACCAAATGCCAAAAAAATTTTAGAGAATGATGAAAAAGAGATAGCAGAACACGCTACTATTGTAGATCTAATTAGAAATGATCTTGGAAGAATCGCTAACAATATAAAGGTAAGCCAGTTTAGATATTTTTCTAAAATTCATACCATTAATGGAGAGCTTTATCAAACCAGCTCTGAGATATGTGGTTATTTGGGAAGTGATTACAAAAAGAGATTGGGCAATATAATAGCGCATTTGTTGCCTGCTGGATCAATTAGCGGAGCCCCAAAAGAGGCTACAATTAAAAAGATAAAGGAGGTAGAGACATATAAAAGGGGATATTATACAGGGGTTGGAGGGTATTTTGATGGAAATAATTTAGAAAGTTATGTATTGATAAGGTTTATAGAAAATATAAACAATAAGCTATTCTTTAAAAGCGGCGGCGGAATAACCATATATAGCGATATTGAAAAAGAATATCAAGAATTGATTGAGAAGATATATGTGCCAATTTATTGAGACGATAAAATTATATAACTCAAGCTACTTAAACCTTGAGTATCATCAAAAAAGAGTTAATGCTGCTCAAAAGGAATTTTTTGGAAAGTGTAATATAGATATTGAGAGTGTATTGCCTAACCAAGAAAATTATAACAATGGGCGATTTAAGTGCAGAATTATTTATGGTAGAGGTGTAGAAAGTATAAGTATTGACAGCTATTCTATTAGAAAGATAGATTCTTTAAAATTAATGTCTGCTAATGAAATAGAATACAGCTATAAGTTCTTTGACAGAGAAGTCTTTGATAATTTAAAAAAACATATTAAGAGTTCTGAAGAGATCTTGATAATTAAAAATAATTTTGTGACCGATACCTCATATTCCAATATTGCATTATATAAAAATGGTATATGGCATACACCTGAAAGCTATTTGCTAAATGGAACCAAAAGGCAGTTTTATTTAGATAAAGGCATAATAAAAGAAACAGAAATTACAGTTGACAAAATTGTTGCCTACGAAAAGGTTTGCTTAATAAATTCAATGCTTGATTTGGGTGAGATTTGTATGGATGTGAAGAATATAATATTAGAACTTTAACGAACTATAGGCTTATATTTTTATCAGCTATTTCTCTGGACTTTTAGGATTTGTGTTAAAATAGCTATCAGATTTAAAAAATTATGGGAGAACAAATGCAGCAGATATTTTTAACTTTATTTTATATAAATATAGCAATATTGCTTCTTTCTAGATTAAAGCTTAGGCCCTTTCTCTCGCTTGCTCTGGTTGTTTGTTTGGTGCTTGCCACGCGAAGTTATCAGATCCTGCCTATATATTATTTATTTGATCTAAATTTTTTGCTTGCGCTTTTAGCTCTGCCCTTTGTTAGGGACTTTATCGAACATGTCGCAAATGGTAAAGAGAATGTTCTCTCTTTAGCTAAAATATTTGTGGATATGGGGGGCTCTGAAGGTAAAATAACCAATTTGTTTTCAAAATGGTTATTCCCATTTTCTTCTATTCCCATTTTGTATTTTTTTTGTGTATCTGGAGTAAATTATTTTTCATATCTGCAATTTTTCTATCCTTTGATAGCTGCAAGTTTAATTTTCTATCTAATCTATATTTTAAAAAATCATAGACTTGATGTATTAAAGACTTTAAAAGAAAGAGAATTTTTGTTTTATATCACTCTTTTTACTGTTCTCTCGGTTGTTTACACCTATATGGATCAGGTTATAGGTGTGGCAGCATTAATTTTTGTAATTATAGGCTTTTTAAGATACAAAATTGACATAAAATCTGTAAAAATTGATATGTACTCTGCAAATAGCGGGATATTTTATTTTTTGCTTCTTTGTGTGCTCTTTGGTTATATAGCGCATTATGGCTATATAGAAATGTTCTCTGATTTCGTGATGAACATCACTGGCGCTTATTATCCATATTTATATATAGCTTTTTCGGTTATTTCTTTTTTTGCTGGCATCTTTTTTGGAGATATATTTTTTTCCATACTTATTTATCTTGTGTTTAAATATATTGGAGAGATGTATTTCTTTGATTTTAGAACAGTTCTTGTTTTTTGCTACCTATTTTATTTTGTAGGCGATCAATTTTACAAAAATTTCCTCTATAAGTGGAGGTTTATCTGGAAAGAGAAGCTGTTTTAAATTTTCTCCCAATTTTTGCTTTTATACTTTTTTTATCAAAATTATCTGGGAATATAAGCGCGAAATTTGGCCAACCTGCAGTGTTTGGCGAGCTTTTGGCGGGGCTTGTATTTGGTCCTGCAATATTAAATGTTGTTCATATGAACGAATTTATAGCTTTATTTTCTGAAATAGGGGTCATATTTCTAATGTTTCTTGCTGGTTTGCAGACGGATCTAAAAGAATTGAAAAAGGTTGGGTTAGCTGCCTTTTCTTCTGCAAGCTTTGGGGTGATACTGCCTCTTTTTTTTGGAGCTGCCTTTTCGCTATATTCGGGTTTTGGGATTTCAGAATCGGTTTTCGTTGGGGCAGTTTTGACAGCTACCTCTGTTAGTATTTCTGCACAGACATTGATGGAGCTTGGGAAATTAAGAAGTAAGGTTGGCATGACCATATTGGGAGCTGCTATTATTGATGACGTTTTAGGCATAATTATTTTGTCTTTGGTAATAGCATTTGAGCTTGGGAGGGGGAACATCCTCTTTTTGCTCTTCAGAATTTTCGGCTATTTATTCGTAGCCATACTTTTAGCAAAACTTTTTCTTAAGCGCTATTTGGATTTTTTTTCAAGGCTAAAGGTATCAAAACCCTTGGTCGCTGGTACGATTGCTCTAATAATAATATATTCCTGGTCTGCTGAGGTCTTTGGTTCGCTTGCTGCCATTACTGGATCGTATTTGCTTGGTGCTATGGTATCTTTTACAGAATATAACGAGAGAATTTCTGATAGGATGAGTACGCTAACTTATTCAATTTTTGCGCCTTTATTTTTTTTCAGTGTAGGCCTGTATGTTGAAAAGGGCGGCTTAGAAGCCGGGCTTTACTTTTATGCCTTGATAATATTCTTGATAGCGGTTTTAACAAAGATAATTGGCTGTGGTTTTGGGGCATTTGTTACCAGATTTAGCATTGTGGATTCCTTGAGAGTTGGCGTGGGTATGATTTCAAGAGGAGAAGTGGCTATAATAGTTGCAACTATCGGGCTAACGAGCACTGTTCTATCGAGATCGGTCTTTTCTGTGTTAATTGTGGTTGCAATACTTACTACTATGATAACGCCTTTACTACTAAAAGCTTTCTATAGAACACAATGAGGTTATAATTAATAAAATCAGGATGATTGGAGGTAAATTTGAGCAAAGTTGCCACTTTTATGGTCGTTGATAATAAAGATCTATTGCCTGAATTCTTACAAGATCTTGCAAGATTGGGAATACCTTGCGTTACCTTTTCTGATTGCAGCGGTTTTGGAAAATCTACCCTTCTTTCAGAGGAATCACTTTTTCAATCTATTGAAAAGATTATGTCTGCAGACGAGGTTAAAGAAAAAACATTTTTATTTTTTGTTTTAGACGACTCAAAGCTTGAAGAGATAAAAAAAATAGCTGAAAAAATTTTTGGTGAGGCAAATAAACCTGATACATTTTTTGCCTTTGCTACAGATATAATGTGGATGGCTTAGAATTGAAAAAGAGTTTTAATAATGAAAGCGTTGCTGATAAGATTAAAGATTGTAAGATTGGCATAGTCCCCACAGATACTCTTTTTGCTCTGACTGGAGATGCAAGGTCTGAAGAAGTGTCTGCGCGTATCTTTGATGTGAAAAAAAGGTTGCCAGATAAAAGCTTTCCGGTTTTTGTCCCTTCGCTGACCTGGTTACTTGAAAATGGCAATTTTAATTATACTGATAAAAATATATTTCTGAGGCTTGCATCTACCTTTTGGCCTGGTCCTCTAACTATAGTATCGAGACTTTTTTTTAATTTTAACTTTTCTGAAAGAGTTGCATGTGATGGCTTTGTCGCTCTAAGAGTTGTTTCTCATCCTGTAATAATGAAGATTTTTGAAGAAGTTAACTTCCCAATTATAGGGACAAGTGCAAATATTAGTGGTAAAATCAATCCGTTATCCATTGATGATATAGATAAAACTCTATTGAAACAGATAGATTTTAGTATAAAAGGCGATCTTGTTTACCTTGCTTCTTCTACTGTTGTAAAGATAGAAAAAGGACTTGAGGTATTAAGAGATGGAGTCATTGCGAAAGATGTGGTAAGAAGAGTTTTGTTAAAGAAATAATTTTTATTGTTAATTAAGGAGGTTGTCGAGTTGCTTAACTTTTTAAGGATGACAGACGAGGAAGTTTTCAAAGCAGTAATGTGTGAGGTTGGCAGACAGAGAAATGGTTTGGAACTTATTGCTTCAGAAAACTTTACTTCACCAGCAGTGCTTGAGGCGATGGGTACTGTTTTGACGAACAAATACGCAGAAGGACTCCCTGGCAAGAGATACTATGGTGGCTGCGAATGTGTGGACGTTGTTGAAAATCTGGCAAGAGAGAGGGCAAAACAGCTTTTTGGTGCAGAGCATGCAAATGTACAGCCACATTCAGGAACTCAAGCGAATCTTGCGGTATATTTTGCACTTTTAAATCCTGGTGATACATATATGGGCATGAGACTCGATCAGGGTGGTCATCTTTCACACGGAAGTCAGGTAACAGTTTCTGGAAAGTGGTTTAATGTGATTCACTACGGAGTAAGAAAAGATACTGAGACTATCGATTTTGATGAGGTTTTAGATTTAGCAAGGAAGAACAAGCCTAAGCTTATTGTTGCGGGAGCAAGCGCATACCCTCGAACGATAGATTTTGAGAAATTTTCTCAGATAGCAAAAGAGGTTGGTGCTCTTCTTATGGTCGATATGGCTCACATTGCTGGGCTGGTTGCAACAGGTTTGCATCCATCACCCGTTCCTTGTTCAGATGTAGTCACGTCTACAACCCATAAGACTTTAAGGGGGCCAAGATCTGGATTTATACTTTGCAAAGAAGAATTTAAAGATAGAATCGATAAATCCGTTTTTCCTGGAAATCAGGGCGGACCTTTGATGCACATAATCGCTGCAAAGGCAGTGGCATTTAAAGAGGCTATGACTCCAGGTTTTAAAAAATATGGCGAACAGATAATGAAAAACGCAAAAGCTTTGGCTGAAACTATGAACTCAAGAGGATTAAGACTGGTAAGCGGCGGCACTGACAACCACCTTATACTGATAGATATGAGGGCGTCAAATATATCAGGAAAAGATGCAGAGGCGCTTTTTGCTAAGATTGGCATCACGGTAAACAAAAATAGTATACCATTTGATCCAGAGCCTCCATGGAAAGCAAGCGGCATAAGGGTTGGTACGCCTGCCTTGACTACTAGGGGGATGAAAGAACCAGAGATGATAGAAATCGGCAACATAATGTCAGATGCTATAGATTTTAGAGATAATGAACAAAAATTGGATGAGCTTAAAAAAAGGGTAGATGAGCTTTGTCTACAATTTCCTTTGTATCCAGAGCTTGACAGATGAACTCCAGAGATCAAAATATTGAACTTTTAAAGAAGTATCTTAAAAAAGATTATATGATAAAGCACTCCATTGCGGTTGAAGCCGTAATGGAGGCTATTGCCGTGAAGTTTGACAGAAATATGGATTTATATAGAACTGCTGGGTTAATGCACGATATTGACTATGAGTTGACAGAAAAAGATCCTGAAAATCATGCGATAATTGGCTCAAAGATCCTTCATGAAAACGGATTTGAAGAAGGTGTCTGCAATATAGTTTTGGCTCACAGAAAGAGCAGGCTTGAAGATATAGAATCATTTGATGAAGCTGCAATTGTCTGCTCTGATGCAGTAAGCGGTCTTGTGGTTGCTAGTGCTCTGATTCATCCAGACAAAAAATTAAGCTCTATTAACGCAGACTTTATTTGCAGAAGGTTTCATGAAAAGGGCTTTGCAAAGGGCGCAAATAGAGAAAAAATATTAATATGTAAGTACTTGCCAATGGAATTAGAAGAATTTGTTGAGCTCGCTCATGCTGGCATGTTGCTGTACTCAAAAGAGCTGGGGTTATAAAAAAGGGCAGGATAAACCTGCCCTAAAATTTATTTTGCAACTTTCTTGTTAACGGTTTTATTTAATTCCTCTACTAAAGCGTCTGCGTTTATGCCGTGACCGTTTGCTCCTTGCTCAACCGTTTCATATTTTGCAACGGCACATCCTATGCAACCTAAACCAAAGGACATGAAAACTGGAATTGTTTCAGGAAAGTCTTTTACAACCTGTAAAAGATTAGAATCTTTTGTTATTTGATCCAAAGTAATTCCTCCTTAAATTTAATTAACTGTCAATTATTATAGCATGTAAATATACTATTTGGTGAAGAAATCTTTGATATTTTATAATGAGCATAAAGAGGTAAATATTTTAACAATTTGTGTTTTTTGAGCCAATATCTTATATTTTTGTTTAAATATTAGCTTATTAAAAACATTTGTACGATTTTTATTTAGACAAAGGATATTTTTATTATAGTGCTGATATAAAAAAAGTTTTAACAGCTGCAATATTTTTGGTTATAAGTAAAAATATAAAATTTAAAAAATTATATTTATATGATAAAATCTAACTATTTTAGCAAAGGGCTTATGGCCAAGAAAGGAGAATAATTTGAGGATAAAAGAAAGGTACAAAAGTGAAAATACAGGTTTTTCTCTTGAATTTTTCCCTCCAAAAGAGATAGAGCAAGAAGAGAAATTTAAGGAGATAATGAGAAAATATATAGATCTTAAACCACTGTTTGCTTCAATAACATACGGTGCTGGCGGAACTACGCAAAACAAGACTTTTGAAATTGTTAAATTTGTTAACTCTCTTAAGGCATTTGCTGTTATGCCACACTTAACTTGTATTGGCGCAACGAAAGATTTGATTAACTCCCTAATAAGGGAATATGACGAGCTTGGAGTCTTTAATCTTTTGGCACTTAGGGGCGATCCGCCAAAAGATGACAAAAACTTTGATATTAATAAGGGTGAATTTAAACATGCAATTGACCTTGTAAAATATGTTAGAGAGTACTTCGATCACTTTTCTATAGGAGTAGCCTTTTACCCTGAAGGCCACTCTCAGGCAAAGAGTTACGAAGAAGACTTTGATTGTTGTCTTGAGAAAATGAAGTTTGCTGATTTTGCTATAAGTCAGATGTTTTTTGATAACTCACATTTTTTAAGGTACAGAGATCTTGTGTTAAAAAGAGGAATAAACATTACTCTGGTTCCTGGTATTATTCCTATTGCAAACTTCGAAAAGATAAAAGAATTCGCAAAATTTTGTAAGGTTGAGATTCCAAAAAAGTTAGAAGATTCTATGGCAAGATCTTCTTCGCATGAAGATATGAGAAAAATTGGAATTGAATATGCTACAGAACAGTGTTCTGAATTGATTAAAGAGGGCGTCAAGTTTTTTCACTTTTACACTCTAAATCAGTTTGAACTATGTTCAAAGGTTATTAAAAACTTTTGGTAGTTTTATAAAAGTTGATAAAGTTATATGATTAATCGTATCAAATAGGCTATAAGGAGGTCTTTGAAGTTGTTTGAGATTAGAGAAAGAGACCTTGTAAGGGATATATCAAACGATGAAGAAATTGGTATTTCTAAGGTAAGGAGGATAATTGAGACCTTTTTAGTCTCAATAAAAAATCAGGTTCTTCTTGGCAAAAGAGTTAGAATAAAGGGCCTTGGAACCTTTTCTTTGAAGCAGACTTTCGAAGGAAGATCGAGAGTTTTCTTTGTCGATATATCTGATGAGTTTGACTTAGACACAGAGATGCTAAGGTCTGATCTGGTTAACCTTGTTTCGCTTAAAGAAAATCTTTCAAAAAGTTTGGTGGATCGAGTAGTAAGGTCACTTATTTATAGACTTCATAGAATTGACAATACTTCCGAAACTAAGATTGTTTTTAAAGATTTTGGTGTATTTGTAATCAAAGATCATCATATTCAATATACACCTTTTGACTAAATTTAATCTGGAGGCAATAAATGTTTCCTTTGTGGGATAATGTATATTCTTGGTCATTTCCATGGATAACATACATTTTGATTATGATAAACTGTATAGTTTTTGTTTTGGACAACATTAGCGGTCACATGCTAAATAGTCTTTTTTCATATAAATTATCAAGCGACTCTATAAGTATAAATTTGATTACATATCAATTTTTACACGCTAATTTTTTACACATTTTCGGAAATATGTGGTTTTTGCACGTATTTGGCAATAACGTAGAGGACAAGTTGGGTCATTTTAAGTTCTTGTTTTTCTATCTCTTGTTTGGTGCCCTTGCTGCCATTGGTCAAGCGACATTTATGAGCACCAATGCTGGTATAATTGGTGCGTCAGGTTCTATCTCGGGAGTTTTGGGCGCTTATTTAATTTTTTTCCCTCGTGCAAAAATCAAGACTCTCTTATTGTTAGGGTTTATCCCTCTCATATTTTCTTTGCCCGCTTTTGCATGGCTTATATTGTGGTTTGTAGGACAGGATGTCTCAGCGTTTATCGGGCTTTTTGCTCAGACAACGAATGTAGCGTTTTTTGCACATATTACGGGCTTTTCCTCTGGCATTATCATTGGTCTAATGTTTAGGAGATTTGAGCCAAAAAGAATCAGCCAAGTAGTTTAATGCTATATAAATATTTATAAATTATATAATATATCAATATTGGATATTATCCCAACTAACTGATTTTTGTCTATTACAGGAAGATGCGTAACTTTTAAATTTGCCATCATGTCTGCAGCCTTTTTAAGGCTTGAGCTTGAGCTAATAGAGACGACTGGTTTAGTCATTATTTTTTCAATTTTTACCGATTTTAAGTTTTCTTTCTTGCCAATAGTCTTAAAAACAATATCGCTTGTTGTCACTATTCCATAGCTATCTTTGTCACTATGTCTGTCGACTATTAGCGATCTGACCCTCTTTTCTTTCATAAACTCTATGGCATCTGATATATTAGCAGAATCTCCTACTATCAGGACATCAGTAGTCATAATGTCTTTTACTTTCATTGATATTCCCCCTTGACAATTTTTGTTTATTTTTTAAGGGCGTACTAAACTAAATGATATCACCTTTTATGCGTCAATGTGTGATTTATAGGTTTGGCTAATGATGTTGGCAAGTTCCTTTGACGTATATCTTTCAGGCAAAATCGGCTTCTCAACAATTATCTCTACTGTGCCAGAATTTGGGAAAAAACTTTTTTTTGGGTAAACTTTGAATCCATCTTTTATAATTACGGGCACAATCGGGATATTTGAGTTCTTTGCCAGGATTAGTCCTCCTCTTTTTATGGTTCCAATCTTGCCGTCAACTGTTCTGGTCCCTTCTGGAAAAATTACTACGTTTATATTGTCCCTTAATAGCTTGGCAGTTTCCTTTAAAGATTCTATGGCGTTTTTTGCGTTTTCTCTTTTTATGGGAATAGAGCCTATTGTGTGTAATATGATATTTAGGATTGGCAGAGAAAAAAGCTCCTCTTTTGAAAGATATGTTACGCCTCCAGGCAGGGTAGAAGAGAGAAGGGGGATATCTAAGTTTCCTCTATGGGTTGAAAAAAATAACACAGGAGAAGGGGGGAGCTCTTCTTTTATCGTTAATTTAACCTTTATTCCAAGTATAAAAAAAAGAGGGGCAAACCAATACTTTGGAGCAGCGGCTGCAAATGAGACTCTTTTTATTTTTGGATACCTGTGTAAATATAGTGAATATAATATTATTGTGAAAGTACTGAATATCATATATATAAATGCAAATATTCCTCTTATGTATTTCATGATAATAAATTATAATATATGTTTATAAACCTTGAAAGGAGGTTGTAAGATGAAAAATTCTAATAATATGGCGAGTTTTACCTTGGGTTTGCTTTTTGGAGCAATAGTTGGTTCTGTGGCAGGTCTGTTTGTTGCACCAAAGTCTGGCGAAGAAACCAGAACCTATATTGTTGATGAGCTAACGAAGCTCAGGGATCAGGCAGAAGATGTTATGTCTGATCTTTCTGGTGTTTCTGGTCAATGGGCTACAAAGGCAAAGCAAGTGATTCAAGAGAAAATAGATTCTGTTAACGATATTTTAAAGAGCGCAAGAGAGGCTGAGGACCTGGTGAATACTGAAATTGACGATGATTTCAGTGAATTTTTGGGGGAAGATGACAATACTACTTCTCAGACAAAAGACAATAAACCCGAAGATGATAAGCAAAACACTGCGACAGTACAAGAAGAAAAGCCATCGAAGGTTGAATGATGAGTCTATTTCAATTTCTTATCTTTATACTTGCAGCTATTTTAGTAGGGTTAATAGGTTGGTGGATTTTTAATATTGTGGCCCTAATTAAAGAATTGAAAAGGTCAGTTACAACGCTTGATCAGGTTTTGGTTGAAACAAGGGATACTATTAACTCCTTTAGAAAATTTTCTGATGAATTGTATCCTGAACTTAAAAAGTCTTTTGAGGGCCTGTCGGACAATTCTATATCCATTTTATCGAAAATCGACAGTATTATTGGCTTTTTTTCCGACTCACTTAATTCCTCAAAGAGAATTATAGCGGATCTGGGAGGATACAAATTTAAAATTGGACTTTTAACAAAAATTATCGACGTAATACTTGGCAAAGTAAAAGGTTCTGATTCTGAAAAAAAAGAATCTAAGCCCAACAAATTTAATTGTTTGATAGGGCGCTTATTTAAAAAATTTGTTTGATAGTGTAAATAAATCAGGGGTAGGTTTTAGGTTGAACTTTTAAAGATTTGTGGGAGCGCATATTTGTGTGTTCCCACAATCACTTCTACTCCTGATTTTTCTTTTGCAGTAGCTATTATTTCATCTCTATAAGGACAAAAATTCATAATACATGTAGCTATAAACAGCGTGTCAATACCTTCTTTTAATGCGTCAAGCTGCATTTTTAATAGAGTAAGTGCACAGACTACTCTGTCGCCGCTGCATCCTCCACAATCCATTATGCCAAGAAGGTGTGCCTCTTCATCCTTATACCTATCAAACCAACCTTCTCTTCTCATTAGGGCTGTCAAACACTTCGTGTCGGCAGGACAAAGATTTTGACTCCTAATCAGTTGACATGATAAGATAGCGATTTTTTTCATTTTTCTCCTCCAATTTACATTTTTACCTTAAAACATTAAGGTTTTGGTGTAAATTGTAGCACACATTAAAGTTAATAAAAAATAAATGTTTTATAAAATAATTATCTATTTTTGTATACCAAATCCTCCAAGATTGTAGGAGAAATGCTGAATAATAAGTATGTTGTTATATTAAGTTTCTAAAGTTTTGTGTTAAAATCTAATAGCGTAAAGAATTAAGGGGGCACTAAGTTGAAACCAGCAAATATTGCATTGTTTATATTGATATTTATTTTATCAATTGTAATTGCCTTTTTTCTTTTTCAGATTAACTCTGTTAGAAATTCTGCAAATAATTTTTTTACTGTTACATCAAGTGAATACGATAGGTGTCAAATGGGCTGTCATCTTCATTGGAACTGCAGAACAATCTGCAGCTTTGCGCCCATTGATGAGCGCGAAAGCTGCAAGAACGATTGCGAATTAGAGCTTTCTAATTGCCTGAGAAGATGCAATGAGAAATATGGCAGGTAGCTATTCTGGCAGGGTCCTTCCCTTGGTTTCTGGCGCAAATATAAGTGTAATTAGACCTATTACGTATACTGCCATTATTGTGGCTGCTGCATAAGAGAAGTTACCGTGATAAAATCCAATGAGTAGTCCTGTAAAAAGAGGGCTGAGTATTGTTATCAGCCTTGCACCGTTGTAACATGTGGTTTGAGCGGTAGCCCTCATCTTAGTGGGGAATAGCTCTGGAAGGTACACGGGGAATCCTGAAAATACGCCATTACCGATAAAACCAATCACAGGCACTAACAAGAGAAATAGATTAAAGTCTTTGGCGTTTATATAAATAGGTGGTATCAATATAAGCCCTGTGAGAAAATATAATAAAAATGCTCCCTTCCTGCCAAACTTGTTCGCGATTGGCCAAAAAGATAGTGCGCCGATTATCGCGCCAACGTTTAGCAGCGTAATTGCGAGAAACACTCTGCCGTGGATCGCGCTTTCAGGAACTCCTGAAGATTTTGCAAGGGTTTCAACTATTGCAGGTATCCAATAAGTAGCTCCCCATACTCCAAAGAGGGCGACTGCTGAAAGAAGAAAACCTATTATGGTGAATTTTATGTACTTTTTGCTAAAAAGAAGATTGAATGTAAAATGACAATATTCCTTATCTTCTTCTGTTTCATATTTGTTGCTTAATTTTAGCTCACATCTTCTGGCATGATCTTTTACCCATTTTTCTGGTTCTCTAAGTTTGACTCTCAACAGTAATGTTAAAAGTGCTGGAAATGCTCCTACAAAAAAGACAACACGCCAACCATGTGTTCCTACTAAGAAATTTATAGCTGCAGCAAGAAAGAAACCAACTGGCCAACCCATTTGCATAAAGCTGCCAGCAAAAGTTCTTTTTATATCGGGCCATGTTTCAGCAAGTAAAACTGCTCCTACCGCCCATTCCCCGCCGATTCCAAATCCAGTAAGTCCTCTGTAAACCGCTAATTCTTGCCAGCTGTGTGCGAATCCTGAAAGGCCTGTCATCAAAGAGTATGTGAGTATGGTAAGTAGTAGCACCTTTACCCTTCCAATATAGTCGGCAAGTATGCCAAATAAAATACCCCCCAAAGCTGCACCTAACAGTGTACAGGACATTACCAGTCCGCCGAAATACCCGATTTCTGCTCTTGTAGCGCTTGCACCTAAGAGTTCATGAATCGCTGGGAACATAACGATGTTGTAAAGCATTGCATCCATTCCGTCGAAAACCCATCCCAGCCAAGCAGCGATAAGTACTAAATACAAGTAACTGCTTTTGTTTTCTAAGATCTTGTCCATATTTCCCCCTAACTAATAAAATTCTGTAGCATTTTAATTATATATTTTGTGCGTTAATTTATAAAATAAGATTAGCTTATAATACGATAAGTTAATCTTAACAATTTTAGTTAATATTTATATTATTTCATTTTGGCATTTTTTTAGTGGCAATTAATTACAGATAAATCTTTATTAATGCATAAAAAGGAAAAAATATAATTTTTTTATAATCCAATGTTTAGATAACACTTGCAAATTGTAATTTTTTGTGTTTAAATAGTAATGTGTTGACGCGGGGTAGAGCAGTTTGGAAGCTCGTCGGGCTCATAACCCGAAGGTCGGAGGTTCAAATCCTCCCCCCGCAACCATTTTTCTTCTGTTTTTTCTTCTTAAATCAATGATGCTTCTGCGTGTATTTGTGATTTTAGTTCAGCGCATTTAGCTGCCGCTTTTTGGCATTAAAACGTTATATTGTACTCATAGCGATATAATGTTGACTGTTACAAATAAAAAATACAATTTGACCTTTTGTTTTTAGACCTTCTTCTATTGAATAATGCATTGATCAATCTTTGTTAAATTTAATTTAATTCTGCCCAAAATTAGATAGAACAAAATAGTTTTCAATACTTGACTAAATTATAATAAACTAATAGAATAAATTATATACTAAATAAATATAGTATAGTTTTGAATTTAAGGAGGTCTTCCGTGAAAGAAAAAAGAATGGACTTTTTTGAAAAATATCTTACAGTTTGGGTTTTTGCTTGTATTTTTATAGGGATTTTTCTTGGTAAGGCATTTCCTGAATTATTCGGTAGATTAAGTTCACTTGAAATTAGCCATGTAAATTTGCCTATTGCAATATTAATTTGGCTGATGATATACCCGATGATGCTGAAAATCGACTTTTCTGCAGTATTGAAGATAGGCAATAAGCCAAAAGGTCTTTTATTGACCTTATTTGTAAACTGGATGGTAAAGCCTTTTTCAATGGCATTTCTTGGCTGGTTATTTTTTAAGCATATCTTTATAGGTTTCATTGGTCCGATAATGGCCAATGAGTTTTTGGCTGGCACGATAATTTTAGCTGCTGCGCCCTGCACTGCAATGGTCTTTGTATGGAGCTATCTTACAGATGGGGATCCTGCATACACATTGGTTCAAGTAGCAGTAAACGATCTCTTAATGCTGGTTCTCTTTGCACCAATTGTAATGTTCCTTCTCGGCGTATCAAATATAATCGTTCCTGACGATGTTTTGATAGTATCTGTATTGCTGTATATAGTTATCCCTTTAGTAGCAGGATATATTTCAAGGAGTATCTTGATAAGATCGTTTGGAGAAGATTGGTTCTACACAAAGTATCTTAATTTTTTTAAGCCAGTTACAATCTTAGCGCTTCTTGCTACTCTTATCATTATATTTGCATTTCAGGGCGATGTAATTTTAGAAAATTGGTTTGTTATAATACTCATCGCAATACCTATACTCATTCAGGTTTATTTTAACTCTATGCTAACGTATAATCTTGCAAGAATTTTAAAAATTCCTCACAATATAGCTTCACCTGCAGCCTTGATAGGAGCGAGCAATTTTTTTGAATTAGCGGTAGCTGTGACTATTTCTTTGTTTGGCTTGCAGTCTGGTGCGACTCTTGCTACTGTAGTAGGCGTTCTCGTGGAGGTTCCTGTAATGCTATCTATATGTGGAGTCTGTAATAGGACTAAACATTGGTTCCCGTTTTAGCTTAAAATAACTATTGACATCGTGACTAAATAGTCATAAAGTTATAAAGAGGAAATTAAATATTTGGAGGTTTTTAATGAAGCGTATTTTTCTTTTGTTTTCTCTTTTGTTATTTGTAGTTCTGGTAAACCCTAGCTTTGCCGATGACAAAGTTTTGGCAACCGTTGACGGTACCAATATCACCCAGAGCCAGTTTGATGCATTTCTTAACAGTTTGCCTGCTAACGTAGACAAAACTAATCCTGATGTTAAGACAGCGGTCTTAAATAATTTGATAGATGATGTTGTTCTCTTGAATGAGGCAAAAAAAGAAGGTTTGGAAAGTGATCCAAAGGTAATACAGGCTATCGACAATGCTAAGAACCAGATTTTGGTTAGTTTCCTTTTGCAAAAGCAACTTGCCGGGCAAAGCTTTGACATAACTGATGCCGATGTTACAAATTTTTATAATCAGAACTCTGATAAGTTTAAAGATAAAAATGGCAATCTTGTGCCTATAGACAAAGTAAAAGACTACATTAAACAATATCTTAAAAACCAAAAAGAACAACAAGCAGCTCAGACTTATGTTGATTCCTTGAAGAAGCAAGATAATATAGTAATAAACAAGTAGATAATTTAACCTCTTCTTGATAAAAAATCCCGCAGTTAAACTTACTGCGGGATTTTTGTTATAATAATAAATTATGGATATTGTTAGCTATTTGCTTCACAGTCATATAGAACTCACCGTCCCCATGATAATAGCCCTCTCTTTCTTGCTTGGCGTCATTCATGGCTATACTCCTGATGAGCATACATGGCCAATTACTTTTAGCTATGCGGTTGGCAGCTATTCTGCAAAAAAGGGTCTTATCATAGGTTTTGCCTTTTCCTTTGCCTTTACTGTTCAAAGGGCACTGGCAAGTGAGCTGGCCAATTTAGCTCTTTTCCCTTTGGCATCTTCCGATTTATTTGAATACGGCACATATATTTTAGTTGGCCTTGCTATGATATTTGGAGGCTATTACGTTTTTAGAACTAAAAATGTATTTCATATTCACTTTGGTAAGATCGATAGCGAACATCATAGGATGGCAGTTAAGGGTTCTATTGATAGAGAACACAAACTTTCAGTAAAGATTGCGCTTTTGCACGGTTTTATTGCGGGGTGGGGTTTCGGCGCTTTTGCATTGGTAATATATACCGTGTTAGCCCCCGCAATGCCGTCGCATCTTTTGGGCTGGGTTCCAGGAGCATTCTTTGGTTTTGGCACCATGGTAACACAGATTATTTTGGGAGCATTTTTTGGTTTTATTACAACAAAAATTGGATTTCCTATAGAGGCTGCCCGTTTTGCGGCACAAAGAACGGCTGCAAGGACATTGATCTTTGGCGGTGGAGCATTTTTCGTCGTTGGTCTGATAGGGCTTTTTGATATATTTTATAATCCACCTTTTTTAAACATAACAAAATATGATCTTGGTTTTTTGCTTGTCGTCTTCTCCGTATTTGTCGTAGGAGTTCTAAGCTTATTTTATGAATATCTTTATTATAGATTTCAATACAGATAGCGTTTTTAATAACTGAAGTCTAAAATACTAAATTTAGGAGGATTTTATGGTCAGGAAGTCTAGCACTTTGGAAAAGGTAAAGCGCCTTGATCCTATAGGAGGCAAGGGAGAATTAGAGAGCATTGCCCTTTTACAGCCTGATGATTTTAAAGGAAAAGGGAGGATGTTCGCACACAATTTTTTGAAACCAGGTTCTTCTATAGGCCTTCATACTCATACGGGAGACTTTGAAATATATTACATATTAAATGGCGAGGGAATATTTGTAGATAACGGTGAAGACGTTCTGGTTTCAAAGGGCGATGTTTTGATTACTTACGACGGTGAAAACCATGCTTTAAAAAATACTGGCAATGTGGATATAGAATTTTTAGCCTGTATCATATTTAGTTAGGAGGTTTTATGGGACAGATACATCCAAGAGCGATAGAGCAAAGAGACGGCAGTTATGCTATAAAATTAAAGTCTACGACTGGGCTGGTTACGCCTGAGTATTTAGAAGAAGTTGCAAAAATTGCAAAGAAATACAATGTACGCCAGTTAAAGATCTTAACTGGTCAGAGATTTTTCTTGATTGGGATTCAACCAGAAAACGTGAACAAGATAATAGAAGAGCTTACAAACGATATGGGCTTCAACGTAGAGCCTTCACTTCACTACGTTCAGGCATGTGTTGGCAACACTACTTGCAAATATGGGACTCTTGACAGCCTTAGTCTGGGGAAGAAGATTGAAGACCTTGTATATTTTGAAAAAGTTCCTGCAAAATTAAAAATTGGTATATCAGGATGTACTCTAAATTGCGGCGAGGCTTTTATTAGAGACATAGGAGTCTTCTCGGGAGGAAAAGGTTGGGTTTTGGTAATTGGCGGAAACTCTGGCAGAAAACCCAGAATTGGAGATATTGTAGCAGACGAGCTTAGCGACGATCAAGTTCTGGACATCATAAAAAAATTCCTAAACCTCTACAAAGAAAAAGGCGATTATAAAGTAGAAGGAAGATATGGTATGAGCGAGCGAGTCGCCCGATTCGTAGAGAGACTAGGTATAGATGCCATCAAAAATGAAATATTAGCATAGATTAATTTTATAAGAGCTACCCATAATATGTAGTAAATAGTTTGGATAGCTCTTATTTTTCAACGGGCACAAGAGTAGCATTTTCCAAATTAAAACCTGTGCTAAATTCTGAAAATAGCCACTGTCTTAGCCCTCTTAGCTTCCTATTGCCAAGAACTATATTTGTGGCATTTAATTGTTTTGCTAACTCAGCTATTCTTTCAGACGGCTTTCCTATTTTTACGATTTTTGTAGCATCCAATCCCCTTTGCTTTGCTATGTCAGCTGCAACTGAGAGTGTCTTTTCTGCCTTACAAACGATCTTGGCTTCTGCTATTGGGTTAAAAACTCCCAGATCTTCAGATCTGTTTATTACGTGACAGATTACAAGTTTTGCTTCCTCATCTCTTGCCAGATCTATAGCCATATTTAAGACGCTCCTGTCAGATACACTATCCCTTATAGCTGCCAAAATTGTTTTTGCCATTTTAATCCCTCCTTAGTATTGAGCATATCTTTATATGTATAAATTGTAATTAGACGATAAAAATAATGAAAGTCAGGAATAAATAGTCCTTATGTAGGGGCAATTACTTATTTTAAGGGCATAAATGATTACAAGAAAAAATTCATGCAGCTAAATATTTTTTAATTTTAAAAATAAATACTTTATTAATCATATAAGCAATATTCTATAATATTCATAAAATATTCTAATTTTACATATTATTTAATTAAGATATTATATAATTATGAACTTTTCATTTTCTATTAATTTTTATTGGGAGGTGTTTATGTGAGCTACCGCAGCGATTTTTCGTTAAAAGAAGCAGATGACGATGCTAACCAAGAACGTCTATCAGCTAATTTTATGTCTTGGTTGGTCAAAAGCATCGCATTGGGTCTGGGTGGTCTATTTGCTTTAAGTATACTCAATTCATCAGATAGCGCAGATGCTGCAGAAAAAAATAATGCTAATTTGCCTACCGGTCCAATTAATAATCACAGATGGATGGGATGGGAAAATCCCGTTCTTGATGACAAAGATGGCTGGAATGATTGGGATAAGTTATTAAATCCCAAAAATTTACCTGTTTGGTATGACAATTTTCACGAAATTGACAAAACTAAACCAAAACACCACTGGGTAATGGTAATTGATACTAGAAAGTGCGTGGGTTGCCAGGCCTGTGTAATTGCTTGTAAGAGTGAGAACAACGTCCCATTAGGGGTGTTCAGGACGGTTGTGCAAGTAATGGAAACTGGTTCAATGGAAAGCTCCCCAAACGGTATGGTTGTTACAGATGATGGAAACTATGAACCTAATGTTAAGAAATTTATGCTCCCTAGGCTTTGCAATCACTGTGATGAACCACCCTGTGTGGAGGCCTGTCCTGTAAAAGCAACTTTTAAGAGGCAAGACGGAATAGTTCTAGTAGACTATGAAAAGTGTATTGGGTGCGGCACTTGTATAGAGGCATGTCCATATAATATGAGATTTTTTAATCCTGTTACAAAAACTGCTGATAAGTGTACTTTGTGCGTTCATAGAATTGATGCAGGTCTTGAGCCGGCATGCGTTACCAGCTGCGTGGGCAGGGCAAGAATTTTTGGTGATTTAAACGATCCAAAGAGCGAAGTGTCCAGGCTTATTAGCCAGTACCCTACTGCCAGATTAAAAATGTCTCAGGGGACAGAGCCTCAAGTCTTTTATATTGATCTGAACGGAAATCTTGAGGGTAATACGAGTATGGACAAGGTTTTTATGGAATATACATACACTATAGGTTTTAATACTACAGCTTATAAAAAGCTTGGCGGTGAAGTTGATTTGCCAAAAATTGAAGAGCACAAGAATCCGTTTAAAGAATTCGAAAAATAGGAGGAAGTTATGCTAGGAGGACAATTTTTAGAAACTGCAATTTGGGGACTGCCAATAGTTATCTACCCATTTTTGTCGGGTTTGATGGCTGGGGCCTTTGTAATTGACTCTCTTGCCCACCTATTTGGGTTTAAACAGTTTGAGCCAGTTGCGAAGTTAGCTGCTACCTCAAGCTTTGCTATGGTTTTGATAGCTGCTCTTGCCCCATTGGTAGATAGTTTGCAACCAGCAAAAGCGCCATTGGAACTTTATTTTAGAGATCACTTTCCATATTCTCCACTGAGTGTGTTTATAATAATATGGACACTGTATGTAATATTAATGTTTTTTGAAATGTACTTTGACTATAGGGTCGAAAATATTGAGAAATCCAAGCTAAGCGGTATTAGGGGGTCTATAGCAAGGTTTTTGACTTTTGGCAACAATAATATTTCAAAAGAATCTCTGTTAAAAGACAGAAAGGCTCTTTTTATAATCTCTGCAATAGGCGTTCCTCTCGCATTCGCTTTTCACGGATACATTGGTTTTGTATTTGGCGCTATAAAAGCCAGGGCTTTGTGGACAAGTTCTGTTATGATGCTTATGTTTATAACCTCTGCCATTGTCTCAGGCGCAGCTCTTGTTACCTTGCTTTATGTCATTGGATATTCATATTACTCTAAGAAAAACGTTGTAAATATAGAAACGCTAAATGCCTTGGGAATATTTATGATATTTGCAATTGCATTTGATTTGTTTTTAGATTTTATTGATAAACTTTATTCATTTAGGGCATACACCGAAGCAGACGTATTCCACGGTTGGACTTTGGTTTATAATGCAGGTGGTGTTTTGTTCTTTAATTACTTTGTCGTTCAAATACTTCTTGGTCTAATAATACCGCTTATCTTGTTGATATTTAAACCCGTAAGGACGTCTAAGCTTATGATGGTAATAATCTCAATATTTGTTCAGGTAGGAGTTTTCGCAATGAGGTTCAATACAGTCATAGGCGGACAGCTACTACCGAAGATTTCTCAAGGTACCATTATTCCTGAATTTCCATGGCTTGGTTTTGATGGAATATTATCTTCAATTGGCTTGATTTGTTTGTCAATAGTAATATTTTTTATCCTTGGATGGCTGTTTGGTTGGGAAGATTCGAATAAGAATGGCTTTGAAAATCAAACAAATTCAGTAGACAATTAAAGGTGGTTTAATATGAACATGAATAGAAGAGATTTCTTAAAGTATTTGACATTTGGAGTTTGTGCTGCTGGAGTCGGTGTGGGAGCGAGTCAGCAAGATCTGCCTAGATATTTTGGGTATGATGGTAAGCTGATTTATCCGGGTCGAGTAGAGAATTGGCCAGGAGTTGAGGTAAAGTTCTCAACATGTAAACAGTGTCACAGCGATTGTGCTCTGATGGCAAGAGTGTATAAGGGTACAATATTAAAGTTAGACGGTAGCCCTTATGACATTCACGATACAGAACCTCAAATTAAATACTCTGATTCACCAAAAGAGGCTATTATGTATGTGGGTTCTACCTTTGACACATCTAAACCTTATGCAAACGGCTCGCACTCGCTGTGTGCAAGAGGACAGGCTGGCAGGCAGACTGTTTACGATCCTTATAGGATATACAAACCATTGAAAAGAGTTGGACCAAGGGGTTCAAAAAAATTTAAAACAATATCTTATGAACAATTGCTTGATGAAATTTACAATGGCGGCTATCTGTTTAAAGATGTCCCAGGTGAAGAGAATAGATTTGTGGAAGGTTTTAAACAGCTCTGGAACGATGGTAAAAATAGATTTGTGCCAGCAAATGAACAATATCCTGATTTTGGTCCAAAAACTAATCAATTTGTGGCCTATTGGGGTAGGGCTGAAGGCGGGCAAAATAACTTCATTACCAGGTTCGCAAATGCCTTTGGGTCTGTAAACTCCCTGCCTCACGTTGCTGTTTGTGAGCTGACGCACCATGTGGCGACCCATTCAGTAGTTCCCTCTAACATGCTAAAGCCTGATCAGCCAAATTGTGAGTTGGTTTTAGTTTTTGGCTCTAATTATTATCAGGCTAACTTTCCGATGCAAACTCTGGCAAGAAGATCTGCTGAGGCCACGTCAAGCGGGAAAAAGGTAGTATATATTGACCCAACAGGAGGTAATCAAATATCACATGCTGATTTTGTGCCTATAAAACCTGGCGGCGACGGTGCTTTTGCAATGGGGATGATTAGATGGATTATAGAAAATAAAAGGTATAACGAAAAATACTTAGAAGTTCCTAATTTTGATGCAGCCACAAAGCAGGGAGAACCAAACTTTTCTAATTCAAGTTATTTGGTCATAGTTGATAAGGGCAATCCAAATTATGGTGCTTTTGTAGACAAGGGTATGGTCATAGATAAACAATCTGGCTCTCCAACTAAGGCATCTGATTGCACGAAAGCTAACTTGTGGCCTACAGGATATTTGTCTCTTGAACCTGTGACGGTAAATGGTGTGCAGTGTATGACGGCTATGCAATATCTATGGCAAGAAGTTTCATCACACAGTTATGATGAATATCAAAAAGAATGCGGCATTTCAAAAGAGACCTTTATAAAACTTGCAGATGAATTTACTTCACATGGAAGAAAGGCTGTTGCTGATATATATAGGGGTGCAGCAATGCATGCAAATGGCTATTACAATGCAAGGGCTGTCATGCTTCTAAATGTCCTGATAGGGAACATTGACTGGAAGGGAGGCTATATCAATGGCGCTCCTTCAGCAAATTATATGAATGGCCCATACGACCTTGCGAAATGGCCGAATTTTGTTGCGCCAAAGGGCGTAAAAATTTCGAGAGAGGGCAGCTTTTACGAGAAAACGAGTGAATACAAGAAGAGGTCTGAAAATGGCGGCAATCCCTTTCCTGCTGAAAGACCATGGTTTCCATTCGGATTTGGGATATGGCATGAGATATGGGGTGGAACTTATTTCCAGTATCCATACCCTGTAAAGATACTCTTTCAGCACATGGCAAACCCTGCATGGGCACAGCCAGGTATGGGCGGAGCTGATGATGAGTCTTTGATGTGGATAAGGATGATAAAAGATTTAAATAAAGTACCATTGTTTATTGCAAGCGATATTGTCATAGCTGAGAGCTCTAGCTATGCCGATTACATAATTCCTGATGCAACGTATTTGGAAACATGGGGTATGCTGCCAGGATTTCCAACATATCCTACTTCAAGAATATCTGTAAGACAGCCTGTAATTGAGCCCATAACAGAGAAGACCAAAGATGGTAAGCCTATTACAATGGAAAACTTCTTAATAGATCTTGCGATAAAAATTGGTTTGCCAGGCTTTGGTAAGAACGCCTTTTTGGACGGTTCTCAGCTGACTATTCGTGAAGAGTATTATTTAAAGATGTTGGTAAACATAGGAATGGATGACAAGACCCTATTAAAGCTTGATGGTAACAAGATTGTAAAACAAGGACCCGTTCCTGATGGGGATGCCTATGATATGAAAAGCGTTGAAGAATATATGAAAAAATATCCAAATGCTTTGAAGGGAAATGAATGGAAAAAGGCTGCTTATGTATTAGCCAGAGGCGGACGCTATGAAGATTATGATGTTGGATATCTGCCATTTGGTGAACCCGAATGGGTAACACACAGGCTGGGCAACAGCAAAAATGTCATTGAACTCTACAACGAAACGGTCGCGGTTACACACAACGCTATTACTGGAGAACGATTCGATGGATGTGTGAGACTTGAGCCGCCAAAGAATATGATGGGACAGCCTATATATGAGATTTACTCAAGGAAAGAATATCCATTTATGCTTTCTACTTACAAGGTTCCTATACATTCAAAGTCGAGGACTATTTCAGATCCGTGGTTGTTAGAGCTGTTGCCTGGAAACTTCCTTGAGATAAGTGAGGTTGACGCAAAAAAATTAAAATTAGATAATGGAGATACCGTAAGACTGATCTCTCCTTCCTACTCAAAGGGTATTGTTTGCAGGGTGAGAATAAAATTTGCACTTAGGCCGGGAGTAATTACTTATTCTCAAGCTTTTGGAAGATGGCTTTATGGTTCTGGAGAATGGTATATCGACGGTAAAAAATATGTTGGAGATCCGGCAAGAAATGCAGGCATTCATCCAAACCACTTGATGCTCTTAGATCCTTCTATAGCGGCAAAAGATGGATGGACCACGGTACTTCAAAGCGATGTTGCGGGCGGTATGGTTTATTATGATACTCCTGTAAAGATTGAAAAGGTATAAGTAATTGATAAACAACCTCGATGACTTTAACCTTGAAAGAAAAACTATATACAATATTATCTCTGATATTTTTATACTTAATCCTGATAAAGAACTTTGTAACAGACTATCAAGTTTAGAGTTATGGGATTTTCTTGGAGAGTATTTAGAAGATAAAAATACTTCTGAGAAATGTATGAATCACATATTGCTTGCTCTGGGTGACGAAAAAGAAATGTCGAGATTAAATCAGATATTCGAAATGTCTTTTGTGATACCTGTTGCGAATTATTTTATTCCACCCTTTGCAAGCGCTTATATTAGTTATAAGGAATTTCGGGATAATAACGAATTTTACTCATTGCCAGAGGAGCTGAACACTATATATGGTAATTATGGGATAGATTTTTCTAGCATTCATAGAAGCGACCATATTTCTATAATCTGCGCATTTATGTCTATTTTAATTGTCTCAGAAAGTAAGGATAAAAATAGTGCTCTGCTTTATGAAAAAAACTTTTTTAACAGATTTATTTTAAATTGGGCTCATATATTTTTTGAAGAAATATCTCGTAAGTTGGAAGAATCTTTTTATAAACACTTTGCCACATTGTGTAAAAGATTCTTAGAAAAGGAAAAAACTTTTTTTAGCACCCTATCTTAATGTTATAAGTTTTAAGCTGTCTGAGAGAAAAAAGGTTTTGATCTGATTCTTTCAGGCAGCTTTTTATGTTATGTAGTTTTATAGTAGAATTAGTTAATACTAACTTAGGAGATTTTATTGTGAATAAAGTTATTTCTTTATATTTGATCTGCTTATTATTTTTGCTCTTTTCAAGCGATATCTCTTTTGCAAACGAAGCCGCCGTGCATGCTCAAAGCGACATATCGAATAGGTTATCTCTTTATCTGCCTCTTAACAAAATCTTGAATGTATATCCTGTTAACAATAGCGATGGCAATAAGTGCTGGATTGTGGTATCTATCGATGAGAACAATCTTACCGATCTTGATCTTTTTTCTACTGTGGGTGAGGGAATAATATTTAAAAATTTAGATCGCCTTGTTTTAAATTATCAAAATCCAACCTTTAAAGTTTTTCCTCTTGATAACAATAATCCAAGCGCACTATTAGTCTGGGATAGGGAAGGAAGCGGAGCGTTTCTTAACTATAAAATATTTTTGGTAAAGGATGGCAGGCTTGTCGATATAGCAGAAGGAGAATCTTTGTTCCAGGGAAGTATCAAGACTTTTGATGGGGGTTATGAACTGACATCTTCTGATAAGAGGTGGTTTTACGTTTGGGATGGAGAAAAATTTGAAAAAAGTTTAGAGGGCGACTCTCTTAGCTATCCTGATAATTTCGCTGCAAATGAAAACTCGATTGATCAAAATGCTTTTCTGGTAACATATAGGGTTGACAAAAATGAAATATCATGGCTTTCTAACGATGAGGTTAGATTAAAGGTTGGTCAAAAAATGTTGTTAAGAAGGCTAAATCCGTTAGAAGACTCTACTTGCAGAATTATATACAGCTTTGGAAATATATCCTACAAGGGTAATGGCCTTTTTCAGGCAGAAAAGCAGGGAGCTACCATCATCACCCTTGTTCCTGAAGGATATAATTGGAGCAAAGCGAGAACTTTGACTATTACTATATCAGCTTCTTAGCAAGCCAACTAATATTGTGAGCTAAGTCTATCAAGGTTTTTATGCCCTCTTCATCTTTTTCTACTTCTCCCTTGTTTTTGCCAATGCCTATATTCCAATAACTTGACCCAACAACAATCATTTGTTCGATTAAGAAAAAGTGATTGACGCTATCAAAGCCGTGAATTCCACCAGCTCTCCTGTTGGCTATTATTGCAGCACCGAGTTTTCTTTTGAAGAGGAAGTCATTGGCTCTGCCTACCATTCCAGCCCTATCTATTAAACATTTTAATTCGGGAGTAATGTCTGCAAAGTAGATAGGGGAGCCAAGCAGAATAATATCAGAGCTGATCATCTTTTCAAAGCACTCGTTGAATATATCATCGTCCACGGCACAACGCTTATCTTTGTTTGCAATACACTTATAACATGCTGTGCAACCATGAATGTTCTTTCCAGCCATTTGGTATAGCTCTGTTTCAATCCCGTCCTTTGATAATTCGCCCAACACTGTATTTAGCATTATTGCAGTATTCGAGTCTTTTCTTGCACTTGAGTTGATAGCTAAAGCCTTCATAATTTACTAACCTCCTAAATATGTTATTGATATTTTTCTTTAACAAGCCATGAAATATTACGAGCTAGATCAATCATTGTTTTTATGCCCTCTTCATCAATCTCACTATCTGCAAGAATAGTCGCTTCCGAGCCCCTTCCGACTCCAATGTTTAGGTAATTTGAGCCAACAACAATCATCTGTTCTACTAAAAAGAAATGGTTTATCGAATCAAGACCATGAATTGCTCCTGCTCTTCTATATCTTACTACTATGCCTGCACCAATTTTTCTTTTTAACAGATATTTGTTTGCTATTGAAACCATACCGCATCTCTCCATAAACGCAATAAGCTTTGGAGTGATGTCCACCAGATATACTGGGGAACCAAGAATTATAATATCTGATTCTATCAATTTTTGGATATAATGATTTAGATTGTCATCCTTTATTACGCATTTCTTATCTCTATTTTTAAAGCACTTATAACAAGCAGTGCAGGATTTTATTTCCTCGTCTGCAAGTTCTATGAGCTCGGTTTGTATGCCATCTTTTTCAAGTCCTTCTAAAACCGTCTTTAGCATGAAAGCAGTGTTTCCACCCTTTTTTGCGCTTCCGCTGATAGCAAGTGCCTTCATTAATTGCTCCTTTCATAAAACTCATAATATAATGTATTGTTCTATTATAAGTTAATTTTCTAAAGTAGTTAAACTGGAGGTAATATTGTGAACGATATATATCCGTCTGATAAAGACGATAACAGATTAAAAAAGATTGAAGAATTTCAATATCAGGATGACTACGGCAGATTTAATTTTAGATATGTGGTAGTCAATCAGTTAAATGGCAAGATAAAGCTGTTTATAATTGAACTCCTAATTTTGTACTTTATGCCGCTGATATTGAGCCTGTTTTCAGTCATAAAAAGCGGTTTTTTGCCAGCTATTTGGGCTTGGTCATTAGCTATATCGCTTGTAATTTTTTTATATAACAAATACTGTAAAATAAACAAATTTTTTACAATTGCACTTTTTTCAATTTACTATTTTACTATTTCAATCTTCTCAATTTTTTATCTTATATTTAGCTCCTTTTTTTATATAATAGCCAGCTTTATATCTCTATTTTTTAAGTTTTAATAGCCGATTATTAGTAGTCCCTTTAAGTTTATGCCCTGCTTTGAACTATATAGTACGTCAAGAAATTCTTTTATCTTAAAAAATTGGGATGGATTCGATGGTTCATTCGGAAGAACCATTATAAGATATTCCACCCCTGGAATTATTGATGATTGGAGCAGTACCCTGTAACATCTATTTATTGATTTATTATCGTTTCCATTAACGTCAATTATGCATTTGTAATCTTCTTGATAACATTCTGTAAAAAATGATAATTCTGGTTTGCCATTTAATCCATAGTTAACTGGAATCTCAATTTCTCCCTCAGTATCACCATTTTTTGTTTTTATTTCAAACCCGAGCTCTCTAAGTTCATTTTCTACCAAACCAAAGATATCTTGATGTGATAGATGCTTTTGTGATGAGTCTATCTTGTCTTCATTAAACACAAAAGCCTGCAAAACCTGATCGATAAATTCTGGTAAATTTGAAAATTTTGGATAATATTGCCAGATTATCATGGTATTCCTCCCAAGTAATGTTTTAACAAATTATATCAGAAAATATTGTCAAATTTTTTTATAATAATTTTTTTGGAAAGCTAAATAATATTATTGAAAATTTTCACCCATTTTGCTATTCTATTCTACAAATGTATAAACTAATTCTTTCAACTATATTCATTTTTGTTTTTGCTGCCTTTGGGCAAATCTGTGCTTTTGATAAACAACTGTATGTAGATAAGTATCCTGACAAGCCAGCAGGAGTCTTAATAAAAAATAACGATGGGCTCTTTATGATGGCTAATAATATTAAATTAATCACTAACAAAAACTTTTTGATAAATCCAAAAGAAAAAAGAATATATATTTTTGATGTTAAGTTAAATTTAATAAATAAAGATAATCTATCGCTTGAGTCAATGAATTTTCCCTTAGAGAATATAAATGGCAATTATTATATAGACATTCTCTCCCTTTCAAGCTTGTTTAATTTTAATATTAAAGATAATGGGGATTACTATCTTTTAGAACACGACAAAGGATTGCCCCTGCCTTCTAAAGAAAAGAAGTATAACGGAATGGTTGGTTTAGGGTTTAGCGTGGCAAAAAATTTTTCAGATCTTAAAAGATTTGATTTAAATTCAAACATTAATACAGTTTGTTTTACCTGGTTTTCTCTGGAAGACAGTTTTGGGAACTTTAATAATAATGCTGATATTGGTGTCGTAAACTATCTTCATGAAAAGGGATATAGAGTTTGGGGCCTATTTAATAATAAGTTTAACCCTAACCTGACACATAAGTTGTTCGAAAGCGAATATGGTATAGACAATGCTATTAATCAAATTTTTACATACGCCTTGATGTACCATTTAGATGGAGTTAATGTTGATTTTGAAAATATGGATAAGTCTGACATCAAAAATTTTAACCATTTTGTTGAAAAATTAAATAATATGTTAAAAAACTCAGATATAGCATTGTCTGTAGATGTTACTGTACCTGATAATAACTCTTCATGGTCTTTGTGCTATGATAGAAAAACGATATCAGAATATAGCGATTACCTTGTTCTGATGACCTATGACGAATTTTCAAATGGCTCTGAACATGCTGGACCTACTGCGTCTATTCCTTGGATGGAGAAGGGTTTGAGGGATACCTTGAAGGATGTAAATTCTAATAAGATATTATTGGGCATTCCTTTTTACACAAGAGAGTGGATTGAGAACACCTCAGGCAATATCGTTAAGGTAAAGCCTATTGACAGTCAAAAAATAAAGGGATATCTTGAGACTAATAACTTGACGCCGCAATTTGACGATAAATATGGTCTTTATCATGTTAGCTTTTACAGGTATAATTTAAAACATGAAATGTGGTTTGACAATAATGTTACAATGACAAATAAACTTAAACTTATTCATAGATACAATCTTGGCGGTTTTGCAATATGGAAGCTGGAATCAGGTGACGAAGGTATTTGGAGCTCTTTTTCTGACTTGTTTGGCGATAAATTAATAAATATAGGAGGCATAAAAAGTGGAAAATAACGATCTTGATTATATTGAAAATTTTGAAAGTGATTTTGGCTCATATTTTGTAGATGACGTAGAAAAGGAAGTTAAAATCTGGCTTCTTGATTCTGATAGAGAAGAAGAACCCGATATCAGCATTTATTATGAATTAAACGACGAAAATGAACCTTGGGTTTCTGAAGTTAATTTTTCATTTTTGCCTCAGGTTTTTGACTTTATCGGGATATGGCGCGACAGGTATTTTGATGAATTAGATGCCTATTCTGAAGATGAGTTTGATGAAAGTTATGGAAACCTTATGGTCAACCTTGAAATAATCCAAGAACTCCTATCAGAACCATCAGAATGGAGCGATAACTGGTATGAGGAAGTCGATATAGATTAGTTTATTTGGTTTTTTCTATATATTTCATAATATTTTGAAGCTCTATAATCTTTTCATCTACTTCGTTACTGCTTACTGCGTTCCTAACACATCTGTCTATGTGCTTGTTTAAGACAGATGTGTTAGATTTTTTTAAAATAGCAATAATTGCCAGAATTTGATTTGATATATCTATACAATATCTTTCTTCTTCAATCATCTTTATTACGCCATCGATGTGGCCCCTGGCTGTTTTTAGCAACTTTAAGGCATCTTTATGAAAAGGCTCTGGTTTGCTGCTATTATTCAACTTTCTCTACCTTATAAGCTGTATCTTCTAAGGATTTTTCCAATTCTTCTTTGCTAATTTTTTTGCTGCTCTTAACATCGACTATGCCTGTTGATAAATCCACTTCAACTTTCTCTACCGAGTCTATTTGAGAAAATAACCTTTCAACTGTCATCTTACAATGCATGCATGTCATACCTGATACATATACTTTCATCTTACTCACCTCGAGAATTTTTAAATATTTTTTCTAAATTTGGTTTTTGATCCTTAAACGTTCCATAAAAAAATTGATCTTTAACTACTGTAATCGGAGCTATTCTGACACCGAACTTTTCAAAAGCTTCATCTGCCTTGCCTGGAGCGGTGATGTCAATCTCAGAATACTGTATGTCATTTTTTTTGAGCCAATTCTTCACAGAAGCGCAGTCGGGACATCCTGGCGATGTGTAGATAATAACTTTATCTGTCATTTTTTTGCTCCTTTAAATTTATTTGTTAACCTACTTATCTAAGATTATAAATTTTCCATACATGCCTTGCTGAGCATGCCCTGGTACCTGACATACATAATAATATGTTCCGGGTGTATTTGCACTAAATTCTGTAGATCCAGTTGCCAAAAGTTTATTTTGTTTGTCTTCATAAGACAAGGGTCTGATTGCAGAATACTGGAAAGCTAAAGATATATTCATCATGACTGTATATGGATATGGAGGTGCGGTATTTGTAATTATTATTCCATGATACATATCATCATCATTGTTTACGAGTTTCAGAGTTATATTGGCATTTTTTCTAACAATAATAGTTGGATTTATTAGGTTTCCAACTCCGAACGAATACATTGCGTTGTCATTTGGAGAGGCTACTATGGGTATAACAGCGTTTTGATCGTTGAAGGTGATTGAATTGTTCTTATCGTCAACTGTTACGTTGCCAATAAGATCTGAAAAACTCTTTAACTGACTTGTAGGTATGGTTTGATAGCTACTCTGACCATTGTTATAGCCATTCATCATCCCAGGACCGTATCCATTCCCGGGTCCATATCCATTTCCCGAACCATTTCCGTTTCCATTCATCATACCAGGACCATATCCGTTTCCGTATGCACAAAACCCATTGCTATAAGCATATCCAAAAACTAACAGAGATGCTAATGCCAAAATAAAGATGATCGGTTTTACGAAATTCTTTTTAAACATTTTTAACCTCCTAAATAGAATTTATATCTTAAAATTTCTAAGCCTAATAGAGTTTGTGACTACAAACACTGAGCTTGTAGCCATTGCTGCTTCAGCTATGACAGGATGAAGCATTCCCAGAGCTGCAAACGGAATTGCA
Organism: Thermodesulfobium sp. 4217-1; assembly: GCF_039822205.1. NCBI lineage: Bacteria > Pseudomonadati > Thermodesulfobiota > Thermodesulfobiia > Thermodesulfobiales > Thermodesulfobiaceae > Thermodesulfobium > Thermodesulfobium fumaratoxidans. Next base: position 45,795 of record NZ_JBAGBW010000005.1, on the reverse strand, counting down.
ATTATATTGTAGAAAAAAGCCCAGAATAGATTTTGTTTAATCTTTTTAAACGTTGCTACCGATAATCTTATTGACCTGGTTACATTTGTCAGGTCATCTGTCATCAACGTAATATCGCTCGCTTCTTTAGCTATATCTGTTCCAGTTCCAATAGATATTCCTATATCAGATTGTTTCAGAGATGGGGCGTCATTTATGCCATCGCCAACCATTGCTACAATATGTCCCATATCTTGGAGTTTTTTAATATGCGATATCTTATCTTGAGGCAATAAATCTGCAAAATACTCGTCAATGCCAACTGAGTCTGCCACATATTTTGCAGTTTCTTCGTTGTCGCCTGTCAGCATTATAGTTTTAATGCCCATATTTTTAATTTGTTCAATTGCCTCTTTTGCATTGGCTTTAATATTGAAGGACAAGGCAATAATTCCCAACAAACCTCTTTCTTCTTCATAGGCTATTGCTAAGGTTTTGCCCATAAATTTGGATTTATTTATATCTGCCATCGAGGCTATACCTTCAATAAATTTAGGGCTTCCCACGCTAATTTTTCTATTATTTAAATAGCCTTCTACTCCCAATCCAGGAATTACTTTTACGCCCTGAAAGTCTATTTTTATAATATTGTTATCTTTTGCGTATTTATTTATTGCAATACCTATTGGGTGCTCACTGTAACTCTCAAGTGAGGCGACAACCTTTATAAATTCATCTTTGTCAATATTTGAAGAAATATCGGTTACGTATAATTCTTTATCTGTAATTGTTCCTGTCTTGTCAAACACAACCACATCTATGTCTTTTGCTCTCTCGAGCGCTTCACCCGATCTGATTAATATACCTTTAGAGGCTCCAAGACCCAATCCTACCATTAGGGCAGTTGGAGTGGCCAGTCCTAATGCACAAGGACAGGCTATTACAAGAGTTGCGACTGATGCGTATATTGCGGCTGAAATTGAATTGAGATTGGGATTTACCCATGGAAGAAAATCTTTTGCCCAAAGATCTATTTTATGCAATGATGATGGAAATAAGAACCAGATTAGGAAGGTTGCTATTGCTATGGTTATAATTGTAGGAACGAATACCGATATGACCTTGTCCGCAAAAGCCTGAACTGGTACCTTAGTGCTTTGTGCGTCTTCTACTAATTTTGCAATTTTAGATAAGACGGTATTCTCTCCTACCTGAGACACCTTAACCTTTATGGTACCGAGCTGATTTATGGTTCCGCCAATAACGGTATCTCCAGTTGACTTTGGCACGGGCAAACTTTCTCCTGTAATCATTGATTCGTCTACGGCGGTATCGCCTTCAACAACTATTGAGTCTGAAGGGATTTGTTCTGAGGGCTTCACTAGAAGAATGTCTGATATTGCAATGTCGTCTGCATCTATTTTTTCTATTGAACCATCTTCTTTTACAAGATTTGCTGTTTTAGGGCTTAAATTTAGTAATTTTTTTACCTCTTCTGAGGCTTTTCCTTTTGCCTTACTTTCGAGATATTGGCCAATAAGGTAAAATCCAGTAATCATAGCGCCCACTGCTGAGTAATCAGCTATTTTCTGACCAAAAATATTTAACAAACCTGTCAAATAAGATGATGTAACTCCAAAGAATATCAATACATCCATATTTGTATTTCTATGAATCAATGCCTTTATTGCACTTTTTATAGGATCGATACCTATTATGAAGATTACGGGAAAAGAAAAAACAATATTAATTAACATGTTATATTTAAATTCAATTCCAAAAAACATATTTAAAAACATAATTAAACTCAATGGGGCAGTAATTACCCATGCGTAAATCATTTTTAACTTTGCCTTTCTTAACTTTTCAGCAAAATCATCTGCCTCATCTTTTGACTCTCTCTTTTCATTTATAGCTTTATATCCAGCTTTTTCTACAGCTTCAAAAATACTTCTTTCCCTGAAATTTAAGGGATCAAAGGTTACCAGAGCTTTTTCAGTAGTAAGGTTTACTACTGCACTCTTTACTCCCTCGACCTTTTTTAGGGCCTTCTCTACGTTCATAGCACATGAGGCGCAGCTCATACCTTCAATTTTATAGGTTTTGCTTTGAACGTCACCTTTTTCAAACTGATCAAGAGTGGAGGAATATCCAGCTTTTTCAACTGAACTGGATAATTTTTCTGGATCTAAATTATCTCCCTCAACTACGGCCTTTTCAGTCACAAGGTTTACTACTGCACTCTTTACTCCCTCGACCTTTTTTAGGGCCTTCTCTACGTTCATAGCACATGATGCGCAACTCATACCATTTATTTTTAAAATTACTTTTTGCATCTATCTATAACCTCCTATCCCACCCCATAGGGGGTGGATATATATCCTATTATAATACTGTATTATTCTTTGTCAAATGATATTATATTGCTTTTACAGGGCATTTTTTAGAAGTCAAAAATTATATATCAGCCTTAATTGACTAAGATGTTGGAAAATATAATGTATCAGCAAATTCAATATTAACCATGATATTTAAGTGCGATTAAGAATTTTAGAATGCTTGGAAAACAAGCATGTTAAAATATACTTAAAAATCATTTTGGAGGTTTTATGGCAGAAATAAAATTTGATATTTTAGAAACTTTTGGAGTTATTTCTGAAAGTCCAAAAGGCTGGAAAAAAGAGTTAAAACTAGTTAGTTGGAACGATAAGGATACAAAATATGATATTAGAGAGTGGTCTCCTAATTATGATAGAATGGGCAAAGGTTTAACCTTCACAAAAGAAGAACTGAAAGCCCTTAGAGATGTCTTGAAAAATATTGATTTATAAATTCGAATTTTAATCTTTCAGCATAATTTTTAATAATCTGGAGAAGGAAGATCCTTTTATACATAGTTCTTCCAGATTATTAATTTTTTACTAAAACTTATTTCGGTTAGGACAATTTATGCTTAAGTTGCAAAAAAATGTAATTTTGTTGTGTTGTATGTGTGTGGCAAGCTTTATGGTTAGCTTGGACGTTAGCATAGTTAACATCTCATACCCATATTTAAGTAGATTCTTTGGCGTTAGCATAGAAAATATATCAAATTTAGCGATATTCTATCTTTTATCGCTTTGTTCAATGCTTATTATTTTTGGAAAAATTTCTGATTCTATTGGTGCATCCAAGGTATTTCTATCAGGGTCTATATTGTTCTCTTTTACATCTCTTTTTTGCGCAATTTCTGGCACTTTTCATGTCATCTTGATCGGAAGATTTTTTCAGGGAGTGGCGTCAAGTATGATTTCTGCTACCACGGGCGCATTGATCTTGCAACGTTTGCCTAAAGAGTATATCGGAAGATCTTTTGCGGCAGTTACTGGACTTGGGGGAATTGGATTTGCATTTGGGCCTCCAATTGGATCTTTTTTGATTGAAAAATTTGGATGGCATTCTATTTTTTTGATTAACGTGCCCATAGGCCTTTTGGTTTTTCTCTTTACTTTACTTTCGCTTTCAAAAGTTGATGAAACGAAGCTTAAGAATAAATTTGATCTTATAGGATACTTTCTGATTTTTACTGTAATATCTCTTCTGATAATTATACTAAATCTACAAAGAACAGTTACCGAAAAAGGTTTGCTTTTTTCTATATGGTTTGCTTGGCTTTTGCTTCTTGCTTTGTTTATATATTATGAAAAAAATAATAAAAATCCAACGATTGATTTTTCAATCTTCAAAAACAAGAATATATCTTTCGCTCTAATATCGAGTTTTTTTATAGTTTTCTTGTTTGATGGGTTTAATTTTGTGATACCGTTTTTTGCTATTGGAGCTATGCATTTTAGCCAGGAATTAACAGGAATTTTAATTGGGATTTCAAGCCTAATAACAATCTTTACCGTGCCAATGATTGGACTGTTGTCTGATAAGTTTGGATATAGGAAAATGTGCATTTTTTCTTCATTAAATTTATTCATATCTTGTGCCCTATTCTTTTTTATACAGAACTTTAGCTTTATGCTTTATTTTGTAATTGCCATCGTCTTTGCAGGGGTTGGTCTGGTTGGTTTCTTTGTGGCAAGTCCTTCTCTTATCCTGGGTCACGTAAAAAAATCTCAGAGCGGTTTTGTTTCTTCTTTCATTCAAGTAGTCCAAAATCTTGGAGCTTTAATTGGTATATACCTTTTTAGCAATTTTTATGGGAAAATAGATATGTCTTATTCTGTGGATCTTTTAGAGAAAGGCTTTCACAATGCATCTGCTTTTGGAGTTTTTTTGAGCATAATTGTAACAATCTTTTCTTTTCTTGCTTTTGAAAAAAGGAAAAAGGAGATTTGAATGGCTTATGTAAAATTAAATAACCTTGAAACTTATTATGAGATATCTGGAAAGGGAAATCCCTGTCTTATATTACACGGTGGCACTGAAAATATTAACAGCATGAATCAGTTGGCAAGCAATCTGTCAAATGATTACAAAATATACTTGCCCGAAAGAAGAGGACATGGCAGGACTCAGGATACAGATGACCAATTTTCCTATGACCAGTTCTCTAAAGATACTTATGAATTTATAAAAACTTTTAAATTAGAAGGCTGTTGTGCAGTTGGCTATAGCGACGGCGCAATAATTCTTTTGCTTTTATCTATTAAATATCCGAAGCTTTTCAAAAAAATAGCTCTCTTAGGAGGTCAGTTTCACTTTGATGGTCTTGAGCCATATTTTGTTAAGGCTTTAAAATCGGATAATGTAGAAAAGTTTTTTGAGAAAGAAAAAATAGAATATGAAAAGATAAACAAATACAATGTTAGTTTTCAAAAGTTTCTAAATAAGATAATTGTGTTGTGGTTGGCAAGTCCAAATATTGACTATACAGAGCTTAAGAAGATAATAACTCCTGCCTTGATAGTTAGCGCTGACAGAGATCTTATAAGGTTAGAACATACTATTTCGATGTTCAGGGGAATTAAAAATTCTAATCTTGCAATTATCCCCAATTCTGATCACAGTTTTCCTATTTCAAAGCCGAATTTTACATCAAGCCTTATATTGAATTTCTTTAACATAAAAACATGAGAATTAAAATATGTCCTTACCAAATTCTTGTTTTAGACAAAGACAATCAATCTCTAATATCTATAAATTGTTTAGATGATAATGGGAAAAATGTAAGATTATTTGATAAAACTTTTAAACCAAGCTTTTATATACTTGCTGAAGGAAATATTGAAGAGATAGAAAAAGCTATAAACTTATCTTTAGATGAAGAGATTGTCGGATTTAATATAGAAGATAAATTTTATTTAGGTCAACTTAAAAAATTTTATAGGTTGTTTTATGCCTTTGATGAGGACAAAGATGTCCAAAGTTTTAAATTTTTTAAGAAATTTAAAGAGTTTTCTGTTTTTCATCACGATTTAAGGCCTACAATGCAATACGTTATAGAGAAAAATATAACTTTTTGCGCTTTTAATGAAGTGGAGGCTTATAATTCTTTTGAAGCAGGATATTATATAGATGGTGATTTCTATTTATATAGTTATGACTATCCAATCAATAGATCTATGTCTTTTTACTTTTTGACTGATAGCAAAGTCTTAAACCCAGATCCTAAATTGAACAAGGTTATTTATATATCTATTTTTTGTAACGAGGGAGAAATAGTTTTTGATGGTGATGAAAGAAGTATTTTTGAAAAATTTTTATCTTATATCAAAAAGTATAAACCAAATATAATATATACCTTTAACACAGGACAGGATGATTTTGATTTTTTGTTTAATAGAGCGAAAAGTTTTGGAATGAGTCTTAAGTTTGGGGATAGTTTGCCCACTAAAGGTTTATTTGGCTCAGTCCAATTCGATGGTGCAGTTATAATAGATCTTTTCCTATATGCAGAAAGTCTATATGAATTAAAACAAAAGGAATTAAAAAAAGTTTTAGAATTTTTGAACATCTTGTATCAGGAAGAGCTTGTTCTCAGCCAAATTGAATTAGTTAAGGCTATTGAATTGTCGCTTGATGAAAAACTGATAAATCATTGCAGGGCTTGTGCAAAATCAATTTTTGATCTTGGAGAATTGACTCACCAGTTATATTTTTCATTATCTCAAATTACTTTTTTGCCTCTTGATATTGTAATATTTGCTCCTACCGGATTTAGGGTAGAGCAGCTTTTTATGAAAAAAAGTTTTTTACAAAATATGATTATATTGCCTAAAAAACGTCATGTTAGCAATTCTTATGAAGGCGGTATGGTCCTTAAGACGCTGCCTGGGCTCTATAAAAATGTGGTGGTTCTTGACTTCAAGAGCATGCTTCCATCTATTATGATTAAGTACAACATTTCGTTTGATACTCTTGTAGATACAGATTTTGATTCAGAATTCTTTGAATCACCACAAAATTCCTATAGGTTTAGAAAAGAACCTGATGGTTTTTATAAAAGAATTTTACAAGATCTGATTTCTGAGAGAGAAAAAATAAAGAAGAATATGGAAGTTTTTCAAAAATCTTCAAAGGAATATATTTTTCTAAATGCTAAACAGAAAACTTTGAAAATAATTACAAATGCTTGTTATGGCTATGCTGGATGGCAAAGTGCCAGATGGTTCAAAAAAGAGGTTGCAGAAGCTACTTCTGAATGGGGCAGAAAGACACTTACCGATGCGATTGAATTAGCTGCAAGTTTTGGTTTGGAGGTTATATATGGCGATACAGATAGTCTTTTTATAAAGGATAGCGAAAATATTGACAAACTCCTCACTGAATTAAAACATAGAGGTGAAGATATCAAAATTGATGAAATTTTTAAATCAATTCTTTTTACTGAGGCGAAAAAGAAATATGCTGGAATCAACGATAAAAATGATCTGGTTTTGGTTGGACTTGAGGGCGTACACGGTGATATTCCAGAAATAGTTAAGATCGTGCAGGAAAGGGTACTGAAGTCTATTTTGAATTTTGAAGATTTTGACCTTGTTATGAATGCCTTGCAAGATGAGGTAAATAAAATAAAAAGTAAGGAATATCCATTGTTGTCATTTGTTATATATAAGTCTGTTAATAAAAAGATAAGTTCTTATGAAATAAAAGCTCCTCATGTAGAAGCTGCAAAAAAGTATATTCAAATGGGATTTAAACTTAAGTCTGACAATGTGTTTGGCTATGCTATAGCAAAAGGACAAGGTCCGATTAATTCAAGGGCTTTGCCTTATTTTTCTTTGACAATTGAAGATTTAGACACAGAATATTATCTTAAGAATTTATTAGTTCCATCTATCTCTAGGATTTTTTCTGGAGTGTTCCAGAGGAAGATTTCTTACAAACACAATAAGTTAATTTTAGAAAATGACAAAAACAATCTTCTTTTCGATTAACATTAGTTATATAATAAAAAATATTAGTAGCTTAGCTATAAAATATAGAGGTGAATAATGTTTATTAAGATGCTTAAATCAAAGATTCACAGAGCAACAGTAACCGATACAAACCTTAACTACGAAGGAAGTATTTCTATAGACAAGGATTTGATGGATAAGGCGAAAATTGTGCGCAATCAGGCTGTAAATATTTTTAATATAAATAATGGCGAGCGATTTGAAACCTATGTGATTGAGGGGGAAAAGAATTCTGGCATGATAGGCCTAAACGGAGCCGCAGCTAGGCTTGCAGAGCCTGGAGATCTGATTATTATTGCTGCATATTCTTGGGTTGAAGAAAAAGAGATTGAAAAATTTGCTACAAAAATAGTTCATGTAGATAGCAAGAATAGGGTTGTATGAATGAAATAGATCAGCAAGAACTAAAAAAGGTTATACGTAAAAATTCGATTCTGATAGCTATAACTTCTGTATTTTTTACTTTGATTATAGTATTGTCGGATTATCTGAATCAGGGTCCAATGTTCAAGCTGATTATGTTAACTCTTTCTTTATTGGTTATATTATTAATTTTAGCAAGGGCTTTTAATATTAGAAGTAAAAATTTTATTTACGAAAGATTTAATATTGGCTCATATAGTGTTTCTGAAGAGCTTGGCAAGGAGTTGGAGACAATTGCATCTGATTCTTTGGTCTATATTCATTACCCGGGCAGATATGGAGATATCTTGTACTTACTTGTTGTTCAGGGTAGCGGTATCTTTATTGTAAACGTGTGCTACACTCAGGGTTCTTTTTCTATTGTAAACAATGAAATATTGTTAGATAGTGTCAAGCCTAAAAGAGATCTGCTAACAAGGGCATTAAAGAATAAAGTTTGGTTGGAGAATGAAATTAGGAATTCTTTTAAAGAAGAGATCAATGTCTTTTCAGTAATTGTTTTTGTCAATTCTGATATTAATGGTATTTTAGAAATAAATAATGTATATTTAATGAATAGAGGTAGTCTTTCAGATTTCTTAAATATAAAAAGAGATATTAAGATAAGCATGAAAGATCTTTCGAAGTTACTAAGGAAGCTTAGAGAAAAATATAGCCTGGAGGTATAAATAAGATGAACGATAATGAAAATGTTGAACAACGCATAATTGATAAAATTGGAAATCTTGACTCTGGAAGACCAAACCTTGGGCTTTTGATGCCCGTGTTTATGTTTAGATTTTTCTTTTTGTCTATTCAAGAAAAACTTAAAGAAAAATTTGGCCAGCTTGAAACAGAGAAAATTTTATATGATGCTGGATTTTTAGCAGGAAATGAATTCTGTGAAAACTTTGTTTCATATGAAAACGATATTAAAAATTTTTTAGTTTCGTTGCAAACGTCATTTAAAGAACAAAGAATTGGAATTTTACAGTTGGAAAACATGGACTTAAATTCTTTATATTTTGAGGTTAGCATTTCTGAAGATGTTGACTGTTCTGGTGCCCAGCATGAGGGGCGATATGTGTGCAGTATGTGCGAGGGATTTTTATCGGGAATATTTAGCTTTTACTTCAAAAGAATTCTTGAGGCAAAAGAACTTGAATCGTGGACTAGCGAAATTCCTAAGTGCATTTTTGAAATAAAGCCCAAAAAGACGAAAAAGCCTTCTTGATGTTAGATGAGGAGTTTGATAAGGTCAAACGCAGGCTGATAGCCTGTGGTTTTTCGTTGAATGATGTTAAGAAGATTCAATATGGATTACAATTCAAGGCTATTTTTGGAGAAGAAGAAGGAATCATAAGGATTTTTGAGAATAAAAAAACAGGTATAAAAATTGATACCTCTTTAATAAAAGGTTCTAATTTAATAAATAAAGTTAAAGCCTGCTTAGAGGTAGAGAACAAAAGATTAAATGCTAAGCCTTCTCTATTGCAAAATTTTGATGACAAATTTGATTTTTATATTGGTTCTGATGAAAGTGGAAAAGGAGACTATTTTGGGCCGCTGGTGGTTGCGGGCGTAATGGTATCTAATGAAAATTTATGCTATTTAGAGAATTTAGGCATTAAAGATAGCAAGTTGCTGAAAGAAGATAAGATTTTTTATCTTGAATCAGAAATAATTAATTCAAAAATTCCTTATAAAAGGATAACTTTACTGCCTGAGAGGTATAACAAGATTTATACAGACTGTTTATTACAAAATACTAATTTAAACGATATTCTTGCTAAAGCTCATTGTGAAGTAGACAGGTCTTTCTTAAATGCCAGCGATAAGTTCAAGATTGTTGTTGATAAATTTTCTATTAACAGTGGTATGGATAATATGTTTGCAAGTTTTAAAAACGTAAAATTTCTTGAAGTAGAGAGATCAGAAAGCAAATTTTTATATGTGGCTGCGGCTTCAATTTTAGCGCGTGCAAAATTCTTGAGAGAGTTGAAAAGGCTTTCTAAAGAAATTGGATTTGTGCTAAAAAGGGGGAGCGTAAATGTCGCCCCTCTTGCGCAACAAATTGTTGACGCGAATGGTTTTGAGGGATTAAAAAGGGTTGCGAAAATACATTTTAAAATCACAAAGGATATAAAATTTGAAAAATGTTGATTTAAACATACTTGCAAGCTCGAGTTCTGGCAATTCTACTTTATTAAGAATTGGTGGGTATAATTTCTTGATAGATATAGGGGTTAGTTGTCTGTATCTTAAAAACTCTTTGAGCTCCTTAATGATGGATATTGGAGATATAGATGCGGTTTTTATTACTCATGAGCACATTGACCACGTTAAGGGCTTAGACGTCTTTACGAGAAATCATAATATTCCTATTTTCATCAAAGAGAAATGCTTTGATGTTGTTTCGAAAAAAGTTTTAAGACAAGATTGTTTTCAAATATTGACTGATGATATAAAGTTTAAAGATGTTTGCGTTTCTTTTTTTTCAACCCCTCATGATGCAATAGACCCAGTAGGGTATAGGTTTTCATACAGGGATTTTTGTTTTTCTTATGTTACCGATCTGGGAGAAGTTACGTCTGATGTGAGATATGTAATTGATAACTCTGATCTACTGGTGCTGGAGTCAAATCACGATGTTGAAATGCTTAAAAATGGTTCCTATCCGTATTATCTTAAAAAAAGAATCCTTTCTGCGAATGGTCACCTTTCAAATAAAGATGCAGCGTTTGCACTTCTAAACTCTAAAATCAGGAAGAGGGATATAATTCTTGCTCACCTGAGTGAAAAGAATAATTGTATTGATTTATTAAAAAAAACATATAAAGAAATTTTGGGAAAGTCGAAATTGCCATTTAAGATAAAAATTGCCAAGCCGAGGGAAATAGTTGGTATAAAGCTCAACGTGTAACCTTAGCTGTTTTTTGGATTTAAACGAACAGGTTACACGTTGAAATATTCTGGTTAGCTTATCGGTCTATTTTTTTCATAGGCACTTAGGTCTAAATAACCGTGTCCTGACAGTAGAAACACAATGGTTCTTTCTCTCTTCTCTTCTTTTGCTATTAGCGCCTCATCTATAGCTTTTTTTATAGCATGAGCAGATTCTGGTGCGGGAATTATCCCTTCAGCCCTAGCGAATATCCTTGCTGCTGCAAATATATCCTTCTGATCGTAACTACACGCTTCAATTATTTTATTTTTGTATAAGTTGCTGATTATTGGAGCCATACCGTGATATCGTAATCCGCCTGCATGGATTGGCGGCGGCACAAAGTCATGCCCCAAAGTGTACATAGCAAGTAATGGGGTGAGCCCCATAGTGTCTCCGTAATCATATTCAAATGTGCCCTTTGTAAGGGATGCAGCAACAGAGGGCTCGACAGCTACCAACCTTATTTCTTTGCCTTTAACTTTTTTACTGACAAAGGGGGCTATTAAACCGCCAAAATTAGAACCTCCACCAACACAGCCAATTAAAATTTCTGGCTTTTCCTCGGCTAACTTTAATTGTTTTTTTACCTCTAAGCCGATTATGGATTGATGTAAAAGAACGTGATTTAACACTGATCCGAGCGCATAGTTTGTGTCAGATTTTTTTACAGATTCTTCGACAGCCTCAGATATTGCAATCCCTAAACTGCCGGGAGAATCTGGATCAAGCTCAATAGATTTTCTTCCCGACTCTGTGGTGTTTGATGGGCTTGGTAAAACTTGTGCGTCAAACACTTCCATCAATATTCTTCTGTATGGTTTTTGTTCAAAGCTTGCTCTAACCATAAAAACTTTACAATTTAGATTAAAAAATGAACAAGCCATCGAAAGAGCGCTTCCCCATTGGCCTGCTCCAGTTTCTGTGGTAAGAGATTTTATCCCTTCAATTGAATTAAAGTAAGCTTGAGGTATGGCAGTATTTAGCTTGTGACTACCTGCTGGGGATGTTCCTTCGTGCTTATAATATATTCTTGCAGGGGTATCGAGGTATTCTTCAAGTGCTAAAGCTCTTATTAAAGGTGTAGGTCGATAGCTAAGATATCTTTTTCTTACTTCCTTAGGAATTTCTATCTCTTTTTCCTGGCTAATTTCTTGTTTAATTAAAGATTCTGGAAAAATTGGTCTTAAATCTTCCATTTTAATTGGCTCTTTAGTTACAGGGTGTAGTGGTGGAAGAAGCGGTTCTGGTAGGTCTGTCTGAATATTGTGGTAAAAATCTGGCATTTCTTTCTCATCTAAAATGATCTTTCTCATCTAAACTCTCCTTTTGTGAAATTAATTTTAGTATTATTATGAGATTTATATTATAATAAAATTTACGAAAAATATCAAAAAGCTTAAAATATCTTTAATATTGAATTCTAATGAAAAGGGGTGTTTGGATGGATTCAGATTTGAAAGTGAAGTGGACCCCTGATTTTGAAACAGGTATAGATATTATTGATACTCAGCACATGAAATTGTTCGAGAATATCAATGATCTTTTGGACTCTTGTGAGAAAGGCGAGGCCAAAGAAGGAGTAATTAAAATTTTTGACTTCTTGGAGCAATATGTAATATTTCACTTTGGAACAGAAGAAGATCTTATGATTAAATATAGATATACTAATTATTATCAGCACAGAATGCTTCATGATAGGTTTATTATAGATATGAATGGGCTTAAAAGAGAGTTTTTGAAAAATGGTATTAGCGATAGCTTTCTTATGCTAATAAAGCACTTTGTTATTGATTGGTTAAAGTATCACATAGGTGGAGAAGATAAGAGGTTGGGGGTTTTTCTAATGAGATTTCCAGAGATTGTAAATAGTTAGAGTATGTGATTAATTATGTTGCTGCCATTAAAAGTTCTTTATATTGATTTAACTAAATATTTTCACACCCAAATATTTAATTTGGTAAAAAATAATGTAGAGTCTCTTACGGTGTGTATGAAGTCTGAGGAAATATTTTTAAAAATAAGTGAAATTCAACCAGATCTTATAATGTTTAGATCAAAAAATAACTCTGAACTGCCAATTATTCTAAATAAAATTAAAAAAGAGTTTCCTGATACATTTATTTTGATGTTGCTTGGCAAGGGTACTAATTTAAAGTCTGGACATTGTATTAGTTTTTATTATCTGGACGAAAATTTTAATCAGCTCACTTTTTTAGACTTTTTTCTTAATCTCGTTAAGGAGATTAACGACCAAAAAAAGACGGCCTCTGATGTAAATTTTTACAAAGATATTTGCTTAAATGTACAAAACATGTTTTTTGCTTGCCAATATGATGAAATTGTCTTTATAAACAATAGCTTCTTAAATTATTTTGGGCTTTCTAGTCTTGATGAGTTTAACAAGAAAAATCTCGATATTTATGACTTTTTCTATCCAAGCGAAAAAAGTCTATATAAAGGAGAAGCTTTAAAGGAATGGCTTGAGAAAATTAAAGACATAAAGAAGAATGAAAATGTGATTTTTTTAAAAAATAGTGTCTTATCTAAAGAATTTTCTGTTGAGCCATTCTGGATGGACTATTCGGAAGTAAAAGATCTTGATATAGCTATCATTTCTTTGTTTAGGCTTTCTAATTTAGACAAGTATAAAAATTTTAAAATTATTAAAAGAGTTAGAAATCCTATTACAAATTTGTATGACAAGAAGGTCTTTTTGGAAGAGTTAAAAAAGGAAGCCCAGAGGTCTTTCAGATATAAAAGACCGCTTAGTTTGATTTTCTTATCTAACGATAATTACAACAATATCTATTCAAAATATGGCAAAGAAATAGCTCACAAAGTCTTAAGGGAATTTTGTGATAGAATAAACGATTCTATAAGAAATCTTGACCTCTTTTGCAGTTATTCAAAAAATAAATTTGTTATTTTATGCCCTGAAACAGATATATTTGGCGCTATTTTCGTTGCAAAAAGAATTCGATCGATGATAACAACCCAGACCTATTCTCATGGAGAAAATTTAGATTGTACTTTAGGGGTTACTCAATATCAGCCTCAAGAAGATAATGATGCCTTCGTTCAAAGGTCAATAGAAGCGTGGACTAAGTCAAAGCAAAGCAAAGAAAAAAACGTAGAAGCCATCCTCGTTCCGATTAATTTCTAAGGCGCCACATAGGCGCCTTAGAAAATTTAATTTAATATGGTTCCGAAAAAAGCTCGAAATAAGCTTGTGGATGAAGGCAGCTTGGGCAAGCCTGAGGGGCTTCATTGCCTTCATGAATATAACCGCAATTTCTACATTTCCATACGGTTTTTTGGGACTTTTTAAATACTTCATTAGTTTGTAGATTTGTATATAGTTTTCTATATCTCTTTTCGTGGGCTGTTTCGACCTTTGCTATATTTCTAAATAGCGTAGCAATTTCTGGAAAGCCCTCTTTCTCTGCAACTTCTGCTGCTTGAGGGTATAATACGGTATGTTCTAAGTGTTCTCCTTCTGCTGCAGCTTTTAGATTTTCAAGCGTGCTTCCTACCACACCAGCTGGGTATGATGCAGCAATTTCAACATCTCCGCCCTCAAGAAAGCTAAAAAATCTCTTAGCGTGCTCTTTTTCATTTTCTGCAGTTTCTAAGAACAGTGCACTAATCTGTTCGTAACCCTCTTTTTTTGCTTTTGAAGCAAAAAAGGTATATCTAGTCCTTGCTTGGGATTCGCCTGCGAATGAGGCAAGCAAATTTTTCTCTGTCTGGGTACCCTTTACACTCATACAGTTTCCCTCCTAATCTTGTTTTTTGAAATCAGATTTTGAAGCTCCACAGACTGGACACTGCCAATCATCAGGTATTTTCTCAAATGGCGTATTTGGCTCTATTCCTCCATCTGGATCGCCAACTGCTGGGTCATATACATAGCCGCAAACTGTACAAACGTATTTATCCATAATTAATACCTCCTATAAGTAATTTCTATTATTATATTATACTTTTTAAAATTTTCTTCTTATTAACAATTATACATTTTGATAAGTAAAACTTATAATAAAATAAAAATTTAATGTATTTCCAAAAAAGATTTTGACTCTCTTAGCTTTTATCTTATAATCATAATTCATATGAATAAAAAAATTTTAGAATTTGATGTGGTTATATGTGGTTCAGGGCCCGCTGGGGCTACGGCTGCCGCTTTGTTAGCAAAAAATGGCTTGAAGGTAGCATTAATTGATAAAGAGGATTTCCCTAGGGATAAACTTTGCGGGGGACTATTAACTGAAAAGTCTTATAAGCTGATTGAGTCTATATTTGGAAGTGATTTTTTCGAGCCTGACTTGATAGAATTTTCTTCAAGTAAATTTGAAATTTTTTATGGAAAATTAAAGGTTTTATCAGCACTTTCAAAAAAACTATTTATCTATGTTAACAGGAAAAAATTTGATTTTGCTATTTTACAAAGGGCTTTGGGTTTTCGAGCCTATTTTTTTAACAAAACAAAAGTAATTGATATAGACATTAAAAATATGTCGGTCTTTACAAACAACAATATATTTAAGGGAAAATATATTGTTGATGCCGAAGGGGTAAACAGTGTTGTTAGGGGCTGCTTGATAAAGAATGGCATTTTAGATGATGGTGGATACAAAGAAAACTTAACCCTTGCTATGGAATTTTATGACTATAAATTGACAACCGATCGGGCATCTATCTACTTTGGATTTACAAAATTCGGCTATGGATGGATTTTTCCTAATAAAGAAAGAACTTTAGTCGGTATTGGCGCGCTAATAAGCAAAAATAGAGGCTTGATAAAAAAACAGTTTAAAAATTTCTTAAATTTAATTAAGGTTGAGGGGCCAGCCAACTCTGGTGCCCATTTAATTCCTACAGGCTGGATTCCAGATAGATTGGGGTGCGACAATATATTGTTGGTTGGTGATGCTGGAGGATTCGTAGACCCTATTACAGGTGAGGGGATATACTACGCTATTAAGACTGGCCAGATGGCAGCTGATGCAATTTTGATGTCAGAGAAAAATAAACTTTTTGCTGAGATTAACTACAATTTGTCAGCTCAAAATATTGTTTCTAATTTAAGCAAAAGAAAGACATACAGAAATCTTATTTTTGGTACAAGATTTAGACTTGTTATGAAATTTTTTCTCTTGATTATATTGTTTGCGTTTAAAGACAAGCTGTTAAAGTTTATCCATGAATAAATGATATTTAAAATAAATAAAAAATTTAACCAGGATCGTCAATCTTATAGACAATTAAAAATATCATTACCATAAGAATGGCTGCGGTTAGCACCAAACTAACTGTAAAAGAGCCAAAACCAAGGCCGCCAAATTTTGTCGGCTTGTCTGCCCAGTCAGCAAAAGAAGCTCCAAGGGGTCTAGTCATTATATATGCAATCCAGAATGCAGCTATTTCGTTCAGATCAAACATAAAATATGCGATTATCGGAATAGAAAATATTACTGCAAAAAGCAAGCCTGATTCAAAATACCCAAGATTGAGCGTGAAAGCAGTCATATCTCCGGCTGCTGTTCCAAGAGCAAATGTTATGACTATGGTCGTCCAGTAAAATGCCTCGCGTTGTGGAGTATATATGCTATGTATAGAAAGAGTCTTCTCTTTGGATTTCCAGGCTGCTAAAGTTAGAATTAGAGATATGAGAAAAAATAGAGTGGAAAAGCTGTATGGAACTCCCAAAACTACATGTATTACATCAGCTATCTGCGTTCCAAATATACTAACCATTATTACTGCAAACCAGTAATAATGTGCAAAATATCTATTACTTTTCATTTGTAGCCATATTGAAGCTGCAAAGATTAGGCCGCATGTTATTACAGCTAAATATGGGTTTGTATGAAAAACCAAATAATCTGAAGTAGCTTCTCCCATAGCAGTAGAGAGAAGTTTTGCTATCCAAAAATAAATTGTTATTTTTGGAACTTTTAAAAGATTGTCTTCATTAATAAGCAAATTTGTTATATTTTTACTCACATTTAAACGCCTTGGTAGGGGATTAAATACACTTTAGTAGAAATGATACATCCTAAAAGTTAAATTAGAATTAAAGATTTTTTAAAAAATCATTATATTTTATGTGGACTAAAAAGTTTAATTTAAGTACTTAATTTGATTGTCTATTAACCTTTGGATATACAATAATTATAATGTCAATATATCATTAGTTTTTCATCTTCGTAGTGTATAGTGCTATTAAATGAGCCCGATCTAAATTCATATTTATTAATTTTATTTTTCCAAGACATTTTAACCCATTTACTTTGAGTAGACTCCAGGTGATATATTAATTTTATAGAGCAATGTTTACAATTTTGGCAATAAAAATTTAAAGAGGTGAATATTATGAAAGTGTTACTGGTAAATGGCAGTCCTCATGAGTATGGCTGTACCTATACAGCCCTTAGAGAAATATCAAATGTCTTAGAAAAAGAAGCTTTAGAGAGCGACTTTTTTTGGATAGGCAATAAGCCAATATCTGGTTGTATAGCATGTAAGACGTGTGTGGAGAATAAAAAATGTATTTTTGACGATTGGGTTAATGAGTTTCTAAATATTTCTAAAGAATTTGATGGTTTTATTTTTGGGTCTCCAGTTCATTTTGCATCGGCAAGCGGTGCAATAACATCTTTTTTAGATAGAGTATTTTATACTGATTTGTGTGCTGGATTAAAATCTTTTTACTTAAAACCCGCAGCTGCCATAGTATCAGCAAGGCGTGCGGGCACTACAGCTACCTTTGATCAATTGAATAAATATTTTGGAATTATGCAAATGCCTATTATTACTTCACAATACTGGAATATGGTGCATGGTGCGAATCCTGATGATGTAGCCAAGGACCTGGAAGGATTACAAACAATGCGCACATTGGCAAGAAATATGGCATGGTTCTTAAGGTGTAAAGAGGCAGGAATAAAAGCAGGCATTGAATTGCCTGAGCAAGAAGAGTTTGTTGCAACAAACTTTATTAGATAAGGGTTTAATGTTCAGTTACTAATAAATATGTTTATCAAATATTAAGGAGGTTAAAAATGAGCAATAATGAAAATCAGATTTTTAGCAAAGGCAATCTACTGCCCGAGAATCTTTCAAAATATTTTATTGGTAGAGTTTATCTACAGAAGCTTACAGACAAAGGAGGTCCAATTACAAATGTAACTTTTGAACCAGGTTCAAGAAACAATTGGCACATTCATCACAAAAGTGGACAAATACTCCTTTGTACACAAGGGCGTGGATGGTATCAGATTTGGGGAGAAGAGCCTCATCAATTGAATCAGGGCGATGTAGTAGAAATTTTACCTGAAGTAAAACACTGGCATGGTGCAGCCAAAAACAGCTTGTTTTCTCATTTGGCTATGGAAATTCCTGCTGACGGTTCATCTATTGAATGGCTTGAACCAGTCGATGATGAATTTTATAACAAATTGATTTAGGGCATATTTGTTCTTGGCATTAAAGATAATATAAATTAACTCTAAACAATAGGAGGTTTTAGCTGTGTACAATTTTGTATTTCAAAACACAACAAAAGTTTATTTTGGGGACAATCAGCTCTCTCACCTTGGAGAGGAAGTAAAGCAGTTTGGGACAAGGGTGCTTCTTACCTATGGAGGAGGCACAATTAAAAAGATTGGTCTTTATGACAAGGTTATTGATGAACTGAAAAAAGCTAATCTTACAGTTTTTGAGTTGTCTGGCATAGAGCCCAACCCCAGACATACAACTGTCAACAAAGGCGCAGATATCTGTAAAAAAGAAAAAATTGATGTGCTGCTTGCTGTCGGGGGAGGTTCTACAATAGATTGTACAAAGGTAATTTCAGCGACAACCTTTTATGATGGTGACAGTTGGGATCTTGTGACGCACAAAGCTCCTGTTGCAAAAACTTTGCCTATTTGCACAGTCTTAACCCTGTCAGCAACAGGATCGGAAATGGATTCGGGAGCAGTTATCAGTAATCTACAAACAAATGAGAAATACGGCCTTATGCACCCTCTCCTTTTGCCGAAGGTTTCTTTTCTTGATCCTACAAATACTTTTTCTGTAAGCCCATATCAGACTGCTTGCGGCAGCGCAGATATTCTGTCTCATATTTTCGATATATTTTACTTTAACAAATCAGAAAAAATAGACATGATAGAACGCGTTACAGAAGATGTTATAAAGACTGTTATAAAATATACTCCAATTGCTATCCAAGAACCGACGAACTACCAGGCAAGGGCAAATCTAATGTGGGCATCAACCTGGGCTTTAAATGGCTTCTTGCAAACAGGCGGTGAATTTCATGCTCCCTGTCATGCAATGGAGCATGAACTTTCTGCCTTTTATGATATTACTCACGGCTTAGGTCTTGCTATACTTACGCCTCGTTGGATGGAATATATTTTGGATGAATCAAATGTCTTACAGTTTAAAAAATTTGGGATTAATGTCTTTGGCATCGATCCTAAACTGCCCGATATGGAGATTGCAAGAAAAGCAATATCTTCATTAAGTGATTTCTTGTTCAATAAAATAAATCTTAAAAGCACCCTTCATGAAATTGGCATCGATGACAAGAATTTCAAGACTATGGCACACAAGGCTTGTAGGGGCGGGGTATTGAGCGGGTTTAAACCGTTGACTGAAGAAGATATCGAGAAGATATATAGGATGTGTTTGTAGAATTTAAAAGAGCCCCGTATCTAAAATTATTTTTTAGATACGGGGCTCTATAAGTTAATAATTTAATACTGAATTTGCTTCCAATATTTCTTTAATGGCTTTCCCTGCTTTTGTGAGCTCGCAGCCATCAACTATCATTTCTTTTGTAATATTTCTCTCCTCGCAACAAGGTATACAAAGGAATATCTTTCCGCCATTCGAAAGAAAGGTCTCCACGTGCTTTTTTATTGGATCGTGTCCTGGAGCTTTTATGTGTTCGTATGTGCCCTTTGTTACAGTGTATACTCCACTTGCCTGAAGGCAAACTAATACCTCAGCGTCCATCGCAAGGGCTGCATTGGCCATTACATAAGCGAGTGTAGCCTTTTCAGGATCTTCTGGTCCCGTTGTTGATACAACTATCAATTTTTCGCTCATTTTGAATTTTTCTCCTTAATTTAATTTCGAATCTTGTTATGAAAATATTATTTTAGATTTTAGTAGTTTAATGTGGTTTTTGCTTCCAATATAGCTTTTACTGCCTTGCCGGACTTTGCCATTTCGCACCCTTCAAGTATTTGATCTTGAGAGATATCTCTTTCTTGGCAACAAGGGATGCAAACATAGAATTTCCCGCCATTCGAAAGAAAGGTTTCTACGTGCTTTTTTATCGGATCGTGTCCTGGAGCTTTTATGTGTTCGTATGTGCCCTTCGTTACAGTGTATACACCGTTTGATTGGAGAACCATTAATACCTCAGCGTCCATCGCAAGGGCTGCATTGGCCATTACATAAGCGAGTGTAGCTTTTTCGGGATTTTCTGGTCCAGAAGATAGGGTAATTACAAGTTTTTCACTCATTTCTTCCTCCGATTAAATTTTTGGATTGACAATCAATAAAACATTACTAAGTCTGACTCTGATATGTCTAACATTGCTCTTCCTGCTCCAACTATTTGTGCATTACTAACAAGATCTTTTTCAGTTATGTTTCTGGCTTTACTTGCACAAACACATAAATAAAATTTACCGCCTTGTTCTATAAAATTTTTTACATAAATTTCTAATGGATCATAATCTTTATACATAATCCTTTCAAACATACCCTTGACTGCTGTAAAAACTCCTCCGCTTTGGAGCCACATAGTAACTTCATAGTCCATTGCAAAAGCAGCGTTTGACATAATGAAAGCACCTATAACTTTCTCAGGATTATCAGGACCCGACGTAAGGGTAATGAACGCCTTTTTAGCCATTTTTCCCCTCCATTTTATGATTTCTATAGATAGGCCTTCACTAAGATTTCAGACAGATCCAGGAAATTATCCTTTGCAGGAGTGCTTTCTTTTAGGTTTAATAAGCAAATTGGACACATCGTAGTTACTACGTTTGAACAGGATAGCAAATCGTTTGCTCTTTTTGACGCAATTTCTTTTGCCTTTTTTGGAAAGAGGGACTCAATTGGGCCACCGCAACAGTGGGTGAGCTTTCTTGAAAGTTCTGGCTCTACACAGTCTACTCCTGCATTTTTTAAAAGATTTCTTGGCTCCTCGATAACCTCTTCATATCTGGCCAATACACACGAATCGTGGATAGCTAATGTCATATTTAGCTTGTTTTGTGGTTTAATTTTCTTCTCGAATAATACTTCAATATAATTTTTTACGTTATAATCAAATTCTGGCAGAATTTTTTTATAAACTTTTCTTAGCATGTGTGTGGTATGCGGGTCAACTGTAATAATATTTTTAACGAAGTTATTTTTAAGAATTTTATTTAGTATTTTAGCTTGATTGATCAGCGGTTCATCTATGCCGTTGTCATATAGAAGGGTCCCGACATAGAGCTCATCTTCATATAGATATCCTGCTTCTACTCCAGCATACTTTAAAAGTTGATAAATATTTTGTAGGCACTTGTTAAATCTTTCTTCTTCTTTCTTCTCGGGCTTTGCTGCATATTTTGACATTGAAGAGAGGTCAACAAATTTGTTAATAAATCTGCCTACTGGTGCAAAGTTCATCAGGGATGATTCTTCAAAGTTTTCATATATAGAAGTTGCAGACTTTGTGATAGGCATCAGTTGATACATGTGACCTGTGTAGATTATTGTTTCTGTGCCCTTCTTTATGTTTAAATCTTTTGCCCATGAGGTTAGACTTTCTTTAGAAACGCTAAATACGGTTTTTCTCTTTTCAAAGTTATCATTTAAAATTCCTAAGACAGCTCCTACTTTGCTCATTTTTTCACACTCCCAGCTTGCTTTTAGCAAGATAGCTTCTGATTAGCCTTATATTTTCTGTTATGTTTACTTCATGGGGGCACTGCTCTTCACACATCCTACACAAAAGGCATGAAAATATCTGATCTGTGCTCTCAAGAATTTTCTCTTCATCGCCCAAAAGAACATATCTAAAGAGTTTTCTGGGTAAAATATCAAAACCTACTGGGCACAGTGCCGAGCAAGTCCCGCAATTAAAACATGCCGATGCGTTAAAATTTTCATCTATTTTAATTTTATCTATTAATCCAGAATTGACTTTTATCATATTATTTCTCCTTGAGAGCGTATTTATAGTAATCATCTCGTCTCTTTTTCGGAAGCTCTTCCACAAGATTGTATCTTCTCATTGCCATTAGGTGCATAGTGACTTCGTAGCTGGGTACATTTAGCTCTTGTGAGAGTTCTGGGATTGTTTTGGGCTCATTTTTAAGTAAAGAGGCTATTTTTTCATGAAAATACATTTCGCTCTTGATAACTTGTAATGGTGGCCTAATAAATTTTTTTAGCATTCTTTTGCCTCCAAAAGCATAGAATCTATCATAGAATTTATTTGAGAGTGTGTGTAGCCAAGAACTTCGAGAGCGTCTTCGGGGCAATCTGGAACACAGCCACCGCATCCTTTACAAATAGCTGGGTTTATATCTGCAATTGCTTTATCGTTTTTGCTTACAAAAGATATTGCTTCGTATGGGCATGAGTGTTCACAAAGTTTGCAACCTGTGCATTTTTCTTCTATTACATGTGCAATTGTTGGTTCAATGTCTACATAGCCCTTAATGAGAAGAGATGCTGTTTTTGATGCAGCAGCCATCGAGCTTGCTACGCTTTCTGAGATATTTTTCGGTCCCTGTGACGTTCCTGCTATGAATATACCGTCTATTACAGTTTCCACTGGTCTTAATTTTGGATGTATTTCATTATAAAATTTATCTTTACCAATTGGAGTTTTTAGAATATTGTTTAGCTCTGCGTTTTCATTCGCTACCATGCCATTTACTAAAACTAACAAGTCGCAGGGGATTAGAATATCATCTTTTGCTATAAGCCTATCTTTTACCAATATCTTTATTCTTTCACCTTTGGAGCTGATATCTGGCGGACTTTCTTCATCATATTTAAAGAATAATGCGCCGCGCCTAAGGTTTTCTTCATAATATTCCTCGTATTTGCCATAGGTTCTAATATCTCTATAAATGTGGTATTGCTTCAATTTAGGATCGATATCAAAAGCTAAAAGAGACGTATAATTGGCAGCGCTGCAGCAATATCTGGAGCAATACTTATTTCCATCTTCCTTAGTGCTTTCCCTCGACCCAACACAGTAAACATAGGCTATCTCTCTAACTCTTTGACCGTTAAAGATTAATTCGCCTTTTTTAGAATTATTTGATAATAATTTCTTAAAATCCACCAATGTTATTACATTAGGATGTCCATAACCAAACTCATTGGGTTCTGGAGTATAAGGTTTAAATCCAGTTGTCAAAATTATTGAACCAACATTTAGAGTTAATTTCTCGTTTCCAGAAACTATATCGCATTCAAAATTACCAACACTGCCTTGTTTTTTTGTTAATTTTGCATTTGTGTAAATGTTTATGTTGTCTCTCTTTTTAATTTCTTTTGCAAGGGCGTCTATTAGCTCATAACCGTTTTTCTTGTCTGGGAAGACCATTCCTATATCGTTTAGATTTCCGCCTATTTTCGATTCTTTCTCTACTACGTGAGCAAAAATTCCCATTTCAGATAGCGCTAAAGCACACCTTAGTCCAGATATGCCGCCTCCTATTATTAGGGCTTGATTTACAGTATTTACTCTTAACGGAGTAAGGGGGATTGAGTTTCTGGTCTTCGCTATACCTGCTCTGACTAAATCTATTGCTTTTTCAGTGGCAGCTTCTTTGTTGTGGGTGTGTGCCCATGAGCATTGCTCTCTGATATTTACCTGAGTATACTGATATGGGTTAAGTCCTGCTCTTTGTGCCATATTTTGAAATGTTTTTAAGTGTAGTTTTGGCGAGCATGATGCTATTACAATTCCATCAAGATTCTTTTCTTTTATAGCGTTTATCATTTCTGTTTGAGCGCTATCAGAACAGGTGAACATATTCGTTTTAGCGAATGCTACGCCTTCTTCACCCGAAATTGTATCCTTTACCTTTTCTACATCCACAAAGTCAGATATATTTCCTCCGCAATAACAAACAAAAACGCCAATTTTATCGCTCATAGCCCCCTCCTCTTTTTTGAAATATATCCGGCTGCTTGTGCCGCAGCAGCTCCGGCATGAAGGACCGAATCGGGGATATCTTTTATAGCGGTTGATGTTCCTGCGACAAATATTCCATCTATCGAGGTTTTTGCTGGTTCTATGTTTTCGTCCACTTCTTTTACAAACATATGTTCGTCTGAGTCTAGTTTTAAATCCTTGAATGGCTCAAAAGCTGATGTGTTTGACAGTAAGCCGACTGATAATATTACCATATCGTGATTTGCAATTTTTACCTGACCATCTTCCTCGATATCCTCGTAAAATAGATTTAGATTGCTCTCTTCATCTTCTTCAATTCTTGCAACCTTCCCCTTTACAAATCTGATGCCCATTTCTTTGGCCTGATGATAAAATTCTTCATATCCCTTGCCGAAAGCTCTTATATCAATGTAATATATTGTCAGATCGGCAACAGGTAGCGCTCCCATAATAAGCTGGGCCTGTTTTAGCGAATACATACAACAAACTCTGGAGCAAATATTGTTGTTTACCTTTTTATCACGAGAGCCTACGCACAGTATCATAGCAATATTTGAGGGAACCTTACCGTCTGATGGCCTTATAACAGCGTTATACGGCCTGGTTGGGGCGAGTATTCTGTCTATCTGCATTGCATCTATGACGTTTGGAAATCTACCGAATCCAAATATTTCTTTTTTGCTTGCGTCAAACAGCTTGAATCCTGTGGATACAATTACGGTATCCACTTCTATTTCGTAGTTTACAGGTCTAATCGAGAAATCTATAGCGTTTGCAGGGCAAATGTTTACGCATTGGTGACATTCGCTGCATCCACCACAATCTAAGCAGCCTGTGGCGTACTTTTTTACCTCTTCTTCAGATATGGTTTGCTCTATTTCTTCAAGACTGAGCTTGTCTGGTCTCAGATGTGGTAAAAATTGCATATGTTTTGGGAAACTTGAATTGTAACGTTCTTTTATCTCATTTGGTTTTACGGCGGGGAGTCTGTCATCAAATTTCTCCGAATGTAGATCTGTATTATTTAAAAATAGATCTACATAAAATGCAGCCTTTTTAGATGTTGAAATAGCTTTAAGAATGTTTGAGTGTCCGCTTGTTACATCTCCACAAGCAAATATCCACGGAATTTGAGTTTGTTGGAATTCGTTTACCTTCAATGAGCTTGACTCTAATTCAGACCCCTTTAAGATAGACAAGTCAGGCTTTGGATCGATTGAGTAAATTATGAAATCTGCATTCTCTAACTTGTCGAGCTGTGAATTTAGGACTAATTTTGCCCCTTCGTTTACAGTATCGTCAATTTCTTTCTTTGAAGCGCTCATATCAATCCTGTCTTTTTCAAAATGTATTGAAACATTTGCCTTGTGTCTGAGCGCTATTCTGGCACAGTGCATAGCAATATTGTTTCCACCAAATACAACTACGTTTTTAGAATTAAGAGATTCATGGTTTTCTTTGTTTTGCAAAAATGATATTGCATCTATAGCATTTTTTTGCTTTAGGACATCAGGATATTCACCCTTGTCATAGCAGGTTCCAGTCGATAATAAAACTGCTTCAAATCCATCATCTTTTAGTTTCCCTAAGGAAGATACTGTAGTATTTAGTTTTACTTCGATATTTTGATATGAAGTTATCTCTTCGATATCTCTGTCTAAGAGATATTTTGGCAGTAGATAGTCTGGTATTAGTTGAAGCTTTCCGCCTAATTTATCAGAGGATTCGAAGATAGTTACTTTGTAACCTTTTTTGGTAAGATAATACGCTGCGCTCAATCCTGATGGACCAGAGCCTACAATTGCAATTTTCTTATCTAATATATTCTTTGGTTCTTTTTTCTGAGGTGTAGGGAAGCTTTCAAAGTGCTTGTCTGCTATGTATCTTTTTATGTTTCGAATAGGAATAGAACCTTCTAACTGGTTTCTTGTGCATCTCTTTTCGCATGGCGCAGAACAGATTCTACTGAGAGTTCCGACCATCGGCGAATCTTCAAGATGCAAGCTATATGCTTCTTCAAATTTTCCAGATCTTGACAGTGAAACCAATCCGTGAGCCTTTACGCCAACAGGGCATACAAAAGTACAAGGAGATGTTCCAAATTTTTCTATTACAGCTTTTTTTGGAACTGCTTGAGGAAATGCAATGTATGCTGCTCTCCTGGGAATCAAGTCGCAATTAAATTGATCGAGCAGGGGAACAGTGCATGCAAGCTCGCACTGGCCGCAGCCAGTGCATTTAGCAGGATCTACAAAAGACGCTTTTTTAAGAATTTTAGCAGTAAACGAATCCTCTTTTTTCTTTATTTCCTCTACCTCGCTATAATTTAACACGGTAATATTATTATGAGCAGCAGTAGCAGCCATTTTTGGCGTAGATATGCAGCTTGAACAGTCAAGGGTAGGAAATACTTTGCTAAGTAATATCATCTTGCCGCCAATACTGGATTCTTTTTCTACAAGAAGCACTTTAAAACCCATGTCGCCAAGCAAGATGGATGATTCCATCCCTGCAATTCCCCCACCTACAACTAATGCATCGAATTTTTTATAGTCACTCACCATTTGCTCCTTATAGTTAGTTATTTAACTCACTTAATGCTTTGTGAAACTTTTTAATATGTGAGACAAATGATTCGGCACAAACTGAGCATATTGCAGCCATTTTTATCCTTCTGGGATCTAAATTATTTGCTTTAAGGAGTTCTTGAGACTTTTCAACTATTTTTGCAGTTCTATCAGTGCAATCAGTTAAATATGGGCAGTCTGTACCATCAGCAGCTACAAATACTCCATCAAAACCACCTTTTATGGCATTTAAAATCCATTTTGGACTTATGCCACTAGAGCAAGGAACTGTGATGATCTTTACTGATTCTGGATAGTCCATGTGAGATGCCCCTGCAAGATCAATGCCAGGATCTGAAATATTATTTGTTGAAAAAACTAAGATTTTTGGATTTGACAATTTATTTTCCTCTTTTTACATAAAGCTTCCAGTATCCAGCTTCTTCAACGTCACCTAAAAATTCATGTCCAACCTTTTCTGCCCATAAAGGTAGATCCTCATTCGTGCCCTCATCGGATGACAAAACTTCCATAATTCCTCCAATAGGTATAGAGACGATTTGTCTTTTGGCTGCAAGTAATGGTCCTGGACAGGCGCTTCCTCTTGCATCGACTGATGTATCAACTTTTAAGCTTTTTAAATCTAAACTCATGGTAGCCTCCTAAGATTATTTTTTGTTTTAAAACATAAGAAATTGCTTTCTATACTCATCTCTTTTGCAAAATTTCCTTGTTTTTTCATCGTTTCATAAAGGATTTGTCTTATAATGCTACAAGCATCACCTAACCTTTTGTCTGAAAGTGAATAGAATATAGTTTTGCCTTCTTTTCTGGTATCAACTAAATTGTGCGATCTAAGTATAGCTAAGTGCTGGCTAACCGTAGATGGTCTGGCATCAATTGTTTTTGATATTTCAGTTACGTTAGCCTCTCCTTCGGAAAGCATAGCTATTATCATCAACCTTTTTGGACTAGAAAGGCTTTTGCAAAGTTCTGCATGAGCTTCAAAGAGCTGTAACAAATTAATTTCTTTCACCTCCTCATAAACTTATATTCATACATTCGAAGATAAGTTTATATTATCTTTTTTATTTTGTCAATACACTTGTGTTAATTTCAAAAAACTATATATAATCCATTCTATATTAAAATACAATTAAAAATATTGTTTTTATGCTAATAATGTTTGACATATCCTTTTTAAAAATTTATACTTTTAAAGTTGTCTTGGATTTATTCTTAATCTAAATCTAATGAAGATTATTTATTTTGTCTGATGAAATTGCTTAAATGGGGCAAAGGGAAACAATGGCTTTTCAGGAGGTAAACAATAAATGAGGTTTTTTTCTGTAAATGGAACTTAAAATGGCGTGCCCGACAGGATTCGAACCTGTGACCTTTGGATTCGTAGTCCAACGCTCTATCCAACTGAGCTACGGGCACAACGTATTTGATTATATCATAATTTTTAAATCAAATTTAAATTTGAGAGGTGATTTTATTGCTTAATTGGTTAAAGAATCTTAGTTTTAGCAGTATAAAGACTTTTTTGAAAGAGTATAAAAAGGAGATATTTTATTTTTTTCCAATTGTTCCGCTTTTAGTAATCGGGTTGTTTCTTACTAATTACGCCAATTCACATTCACAAAATGCTGGCTTTTCAAGGGTTTCTATTCAGAGCCTACCAGCAGATAGCAGCAAAAAGGTTCTGAACAACTCAAAGATTCAGATTCAGCAATATACAGTGCAAGATGGAGATACCCTTGATGGTATTGCCCAGAAATTTAATGTTAGTTATCAGACTATTAAACTTTTGAATAACATTAATGATGAAGGATATCTTAAAATTGGACAAAAATTAAATATTCCTAACATGAACGGTGTTATGTATACAGTGCAAGATGGAGATACTCTTAGTGAAATTTGTAACATTTATGGAGTTGGCGAGGAAAGAATTTTAAAGGCAAATAACATTCCAGATTCTCAACTCCTCCAGGCAGGTCAGAATATATTTATACCAGGGCTTGATGTGGTATCTGAGGTTGTGAATAAGTGGACAACAGATAGCAATAGCGGCTATACTCGCGTCGCCCTTGCTTACAGGGGTAGAGGCTTTCCTGGAGATTTTATATGGCCTGTCGATGGGCCTATTACATCTGGCTTTGGTTGGAGGATTCATCCTATTTTTGGCACTCCAGAATTTCATACGGGTATTGACATAGGAGTTCCCTATGGTACTCCTGTGAGAGCAGCAGATAGGGGAATAGTAACTTATTCTGGTTGGGAACATGGTTATGGAGAGATTGTCACAATAAGCCATGGTGATGGCATTAGTACATCATATTCTCACAATAGCTCTTTAATAGTGTCTGTTGGACAAAGGGTTAGTCAGGGTCAAGTGATTGCTTACGCTGGCAGTACTGGTTGGTCTACCGGGCCACACGTACTCTTTGAAGTGAAGGTTGACGGAAGATATATGAATCCTCTAAATTACTTGCCTAGATAACTTTCTAATTCTATTGTATGCAACAATGGTTTATAATAATTTAGTCATTTTTTGGAGGTTTGAAAATTGAAATATAATGTGATTATTTTAGGGGCTGGTCCTGCCGGCTTGTCGGCTGCGGTCTATATGGCGAGGGCAAATATTTCGACCTTAGTCTTAGGCTTGCCTGATGGTTCCAGGGCGTCTTGGGCACATAACATTGAGAATTACCTTGGCTTTCCAGATGGTATTTCTGGAAAAGAATTTAAAGAAAGATCGGTTGCGCAAGCAAAAAAATTTGGAGCCGTTATAGCAGAAGAGGAAGTAATTGCTTCCAATTATTCTGAAAATGGTGGCTTTTATGTGGAAACCAGTAAAGAAAATCGCTACGAAGCTGATTTTCTAATCTTAGCTTTAGGTTTGAGCGTTAAGCCTTCTGGTGTTAAAAATGAAGTAGAGTACATTGGTAAGGGAGTTTCATATTGCAGCACTTGTGATGGGTTTTTTTATAAAGACAGACCTGTGGTCGTGATAGGTAATAAAGATCTGGCTGCTAAAGAGGCTCTTGATCTTGTACCCTTTGCATCAAAAATAACAGTAGTTTCTCATGAAAAAAAGTTTGACATGTCTGAGAACTTTTTAAGTAAGCTAAAACTAAACAATGCCGATCTAGTTACGGGCAAAGCCCTTGAGATAGTTGGCGATAGTGAAAAAGTTAGCGGTGTTTTAATGGATAACAATGAAATTATAGCTACTGATGGGGTTTTCTTTGCTTTGGGAAATATGGGCTCTCTTGATATAGCCAGGTTTTTAGGCATTGAGATCAACGAAAAGTCAAAAGCTGTTATAGTTGATAAATCGATGAGGACCAATATTCCAGGGATATATGCCGCAGGAGATTGCACAGGAGAACCATATCAGGTTTCTACTGCTGTTGGAGAGGGTGCTATCGCTGCTCTGGAGATTATACACGAAATACGCAATAAGAAAGGATGAGAAATGAATAATTTTAAGAGGGTTCTTTTATTTATTGCTTTCTGGGGACTTTTGTTCTCCACTGCATATGCTGCTGCCTTTACCCCTGATGGTAATCTTGTAGGGAATAATATACCTGTGAGAGAGGGTCCTAGCACGAGTTACAAAATTATAAAAATAATTAATCAAACTACGCCAATTCAGTCTGTTGAAAAACAGGCAGATTGGTATAAGGTTAAATTTCAGGACAATTCAGAGGGTTGGGTTATAGGCTATTTCGTCTCTCTTACGAAACAGGCCCCTGGATCTGTTATTACTTTTGATAAATTAAAAGATATTAAGGCTCTTGGCGTTCAAAATGAAAAAGACGTATGGGCTGCTACGAGTTTTGGCATTTTTTTGATCCAATCTGCATCCAAGGTTGTGCCTTACAACGATGGTTATCCTTTGGGATATGAAGTAGAAAAGTTTTATTTTGATAATAACAACGTCTATGCTCTTTTCAAAAAGGGTGATAACGATAGAAAAATTATGTACTTAAAGGATAATAAGTGGGTAGGTATAAACTCTAAATTTGATTATAGTACCGTTTATTATCAAGGAGATTCTAATTTTTGGCTTGGTGGCAAAAATGGAATTGAACTCTGGAATCTTAGAGAGCCAAAACTTGTAGCTTCCTTCCCTGAGAAGAGCTTTCATGCTTTTAGCTCTGTGATGAGCATTTATAGGGATTCCAATGATCTTTGGGTCGGGACAGAAAAGGGTCTGTACAAGATGGATCTTAAGACAAATAAAATTACTATATATTCTGAAAAAGATCATATAATAATGGGCGCATTTACTTTGATTTTGGGTGACAAGGATAAGATCTATGCTATTTCAAGAGAAGCAAATATGTTGGGACTAAATATATCGTCTGCTATCAATATTTTTGACAAAAAATCTGGTAAGTGGATAAATTATTTGCCTGCTGACTATCCGCCTGGTATCACGTCTTACCCGTGGATCGAAAATGGTATTGTAACTGATGACGGCGCATGGTTTAGCGTTTTTCAAGACCAATCATCTCTTGTAACTGGCTATGGAGTTGTCCAATATACCAGGAAGGGCAATAAGTTTAAAGATTATTACGTTCCAAAGATTTATTCAGATTCTATTGTAGGTTTCTCATACCAGGATGGCAAAGTGTATATGATGAGCCCAAAGGGAATATTGACTTACAATGAGGCAACTGGTGATTTTGGGAAAATTACGAAGGCTGACGGACTATTGGATAACGATATTAGGGCACTTGCGGTGTATGAAAATACCCTATGGGTTGGCGGTCCTGCTGGTATAACTAGATATAATGTGGCAAAATAGTATTATATTGAAGACGATCATAATAACTATTTTTTGCAGGATTTGTTATGAAAATTAGATTGGATCTAACTAAATTTGAAGTCTCAGGTTATGTCGATAACGCAAGCGTACACCCTGCTGTGATTGAAAGACTTGAGTGCTTTTTATCAGAACTTGTAAGGAATAATGAGATTCTCGACTATAATCTTTTGGCAATTTCAAATACTATACTTTTGCTTATTTCCTCAAATTCTGAAAGTCTTAAAGGCGCTGACGACATCGATCAAATTATTCACAATGCAATGGATAATCTGAAAAAATGTGAATACAATTTTGCTCGCGATATATCTGGACTAAAACATTTTAAAAATATCTACTTTTCTGAGAGAAAACACGAATCTATATTGATCTTTATATCTCTTAACCAGAATGTTTTGCATTACAATTTTAATATTCTAAAAATGTTTATGGAGCCCTTTTCTAATATCGATCTTTTTAAAACTGAGCTTTCTAAACTTTATAACATCAACTTGAGTCTTAAGGGGCATCATAAATCCTATGTCCAATTTAAGGATGTTTTTAAAATTATTAAGGACATAAAAAAATCGAAATCCGACTTTTATATTGAATCTATCAAGGATTGTAAAGATGAATTTATGATGGCCTCTATAGAAGGTTATACCGCTTCACTGTGGAGAGTCTCAGAGCCCTTTTATAATTTAAATTACATTTTAAAAGGCTTGACTTACAAAGTTTTGCCCTCAACCCTTTATGACTCTTCAAATTTTTTGGCTTTTCCAAAATCATTGGCTGTAGGCTTTAGTATTCAAGATGGCAAGCTTTTTGGTCCAGTCGATCTATTTGACAATTCGTTTTTCGATGTTGAAAGAAACAAATTTTATAAAAAATTTTAATAGGAGGTTCTAACAATGCCTTTTTATGAATATAAGTGTAACGATTGTAAAAACTTGTTTACTCTATTAAGGAGTGTTGACAAAAAAGATGATGAAGCAAACTGCCCAAAGTGTGGTTCATCTGACATAAAAAGAGTCATATCAAAGCCGATGGTTTCGAGACAGAAATCATCTAACAGCGCTGATAGTTTAATTGACATTGAATCATCTACATCCTCCTCTTCTTGTGCAGGATGCTCTGGAGGAGATTGTAGCTCTTGTGGATTTTAAACAAAAACTTTATCCTCATATTAGCGCTTTTTTTTGCAGCATTTATTGGCGTTTTTTATGCCAATAATGCTGAAGTTTCCAATAAGAGGCATTCTTTTGAATTGGAGAAAGCAAGGCTAACTCCAAAGAATAACTTTGATTTTAGCGTTAACGGAATGAAGATTGAAAGTGGGGGCGGGGGATTAGGGAAAATAAATTTAAGCGATTTGCTTTCTTTAAAAAAGACAAGCGTTCTTTTAGATAAAAACGTTCACATTAGCGAAAAGGATTTTAATTTATATGCAAAAGAAGTTGAATACAACCCTTTTGAGAAAACAGGTATTGCTAAAGGTGAAGTTCTTGTAGAGGGCAGAGATTTCTTTTTTTCCGGGAAAGATGCTAGTCTTGAAGGAACTTCAGCAGGACTTACTTTGAATTTACAAAATATAAATGGGGTAGCACTTGGAAGCCCCTTTACTGCTGATAAAATTTCATACAACATAGATACGAAGCAGCTATCATCTGATAACTCGGTAATTCACATCTGGAAAATACCTATTATGTGGCTGCCTTCCATATCAATAGAGCTTAATTAACGTTTTTATTGATCCATATTCTTCCTGTAGCGGTGGAGATAACAATATCTATTTCTTTATTAATCTTTTTGCATAAAAGTGAAATTTTTCCACCACCCTCATTTGGGGCTCCATGAATGCTAAAGCTGCAATTTTGTGAAATGCCGCAATAGGCGTTCTTAAATGTTATTTGATCTGGGAGATCAAATCTTGAGTAGGTTTTGCCATTTTCTGAGATGATATAGTATGCGTTTTGACCAATATTGAAAAGTATTGAATTTCTGGTTTGCCCATTAAATGCTGAGTTTCTTAAAATTCTGAGGTTTTGGGCGATCAAGTTTGCCTGATTTTCTAATTTCCAATTTAATATAATATTTTCCATAAAAGCAGGAGCTATTGTAAACAAGAAAATCGAAGATATGGCAATGGTTATTATGATTTCAAAAAAGGTTATGCCGTTACTATTCTTTGTGCTTTTTGATCTGATGTTCAATTTTTTTTGAAAGGTCGTTGGCTTTTTGGATATACTCGTCTTTGTTTTCCCAGCAATTTATAGGATTTAGAATTTCTGATGGGACACCTTCGAGGTATTCGGGTATGGTAAGACCGAAATATTTGTCTTTTACGAATTTTGAATTTTCAATTGTGCCATCAATTATATGTTTTACAATTATCCTTGTGGCTTTTATATCAATTCTTTTGCCAATGCCAAATGGTCCTGATATCCAACCAGTGTTTAAAAGATATATTCTTACATTGTGTTTTTTTATCTTTTCTTCTAATAAACTGGCATATTCGATTGGCCTTCTTGGCATAAATGGTGCTCCAAAACACGAAGAAAAAGTTGCTTGAGGCTCTATTATCCCTCTTTCTGTTCCAGCCAATTTGCTAGTATATCCACAAAGAAAAAAGTCTCTTGCAGTTTCAGGATTTAGCTTTGCGACAGGTGGCATGACGCCAAATGCATCTGCAGTTAGAAAGACAATGCAATTTGGATGAGGACCGTATAGCTTATCGTTTGCAATGCTAACTGCTTCCATTGGATACGCTGCCCTTGTATTTTCTGTTATTGTAGAATCCGTGTAGTCTGGCAATCTGTCTTTGTCAAGTATGACATTTTCCAGTAGGCTGCCAAATTTAATTGAATTATAGATGATAGGTTCGTTCTCGCTGGATAGATTTATACACTTTGCATAGCATCCTCCCTCAAAGTTGAAGATGCCGTTATCAGACCAGCCATGTTCGTCGTCTCCAATCAATTTTCTTTCAGGATCGTTTGAAAGGGTGGTTTTTCCAGTTCCCGAAAGGCCGAAAAATAGGGCTACATCGTTATTTTTACCTATATTTGCGCTACAATGCATTGGCAATACATCTTTTTCGGGGAGAAAGTAGTTCATGCAGGTAAAAATTGCTTTTTTTATTTCTCCACAGTACATACTGCCTGATATTATGATCGTCTTTTCTTTTAAATTTAGTATTATTGCTGCGTCAGAATTAGTTTTGTCAGTTTCTGGATCGACTGAAAATCCAGGCAATACATACATCTTGAAGTTATCCTTGTTCATCTTGCTTTCATTGTTTATGAACAAAAATTTTGAAAAAAGAGCGGAAAAGGCATATTCGCAAAAGACATTGACATTAACCTGATAATCTGGGTCTGCTCCTACGCAACCGCTAAATTCGAATATTTCTTTGTTTTGCATATATGCATAGATTTTTGATTTAATAATTTTGTAATTCTCTTCTGGTATGGGAAGGTTTACCTTTCCCCAATCGACAGTATTTTTTGAAATTTCATCGTAAACTATAAATCTATCGTTTGGTGATCTGCCTGTAAATTTTCCAGTTCTCACACAAAGCGAACCATCACTCGTCAAAGCTCCCTCACCATTCTTTATGGCTATCTCGACTAACTCTGGCACGTTTAGGTTTTTACTTAACCTTTTAACGTTTTTTGGAATAAAATTTGACATAGTTTTCAATTTGTCACCCCGCAATGGTTTATATAAACGACTTAATTTTAGCACAAATGTTATAGAATTATAAAAAAAATAGTGAGGTTTTTTTAATGAACAGCAAAGAGTTTTTAACTTTATACGAATTTAATTTATTAATACAGAAGGTTATCAAAAATAATTTTGATGATGAGGTTTTTTTGATAGCTGAGGTATCAAGGATTACCTATAATGCAGCTGGTTATGTAAATATTGAGCTAATTGAAAAGAAAGATGAAGAGATAATTGCTAAAAACAAAGCTGTAATATGGAGCGATAAAAAATTTATATTAGGAGTCTTTGAGACTATATTAGGAGAAAAATTATCAGTTGGGATGAAGATCCTCGCAAAAATAAGGCTTTCATATCATCCTTCCTACGGAGTGACTTTAAATATTTTAAATATAGATCCTTCTTATACGATTGGAGAGATGCAACTAAAGAAAAATCAAATTATTGATAGGCTTGAGAAAGAAGGCGCCCTGGAATTAAACAAGAATTGCGCTTTTCCGCTTGTTCCGCAAAAAATTGCTTTAATAACCTCTAAAACTGCTGCTGGATATGAGGACTTTGTTAATCATCTCATAAATAACGAAAAGAGTTACTTTTTCAATGTGAAACTTTTCCCTTCCGTTATGCAAGGAAAGGATGTAGAAAATTCAATCTTAAAGTCTCTGGATGCCATAATTGAGGATGAGGGTTTTGAAGTTGTGGTTATTGTAAGGGGCGGCGGATCGGTAGGCGAGCTTGATTGTTTTAACAATTACAACTTAGCTAAAAAGATATCACAACTTACAATTCCTGCACTTGTAGGCATAGGGCATGACAGAGATAAGACTGTTTTAGATTATGTAGCTTATGAAAGTTTTAAAACTCCCACTGCTGTAGCACATTTTTTGATAAATAAAGTCGATGACTTTGAAAATGAGATTAAAAATGTTTTACATAGCATTTCAAGGGTGAGTTCTGAAAAGATCGATAGTGAACTAAAGATGATAGAAAGAATAGCTTCTAAGGTTAAAGAAGGCTGTCTTGAAAGCTTAAAGGAATCAAGATCTGATATTAATGCCATCGGAAATAGAATTTTTCCTGAGCTTCTTAATAGACTTAATCAAGAAAAGAGAAGCACAGATAAAATATGCTTTAATATTTTTTCAATTTTTAAGGATAAGTTAAAGACCGAGCATTCTTATTTTGATAAAATCGAATACAATGTTAAGAATATAGCCTGGAACACTTTACAGAAAAATTCAAGTATAATCGAGAAAATTGAGAAAGAAATAATGCTGCAAGATCCTGATGAAATTCTTAAAAAGGGATTTTCTATCACAAACTATAATGGGAAAAGTATTAAAAATTTTGAAGATGTTCCTGTTGGGGCTACAATTGTTACTCATTTGCTAAATTTTGATATTTATAGCGTAGTTGAAAGGAAGGTAAAAAAACAATGAGCGAAGAAATAAGCTACAAAGAAGCGTTGGAAGAGCTAAATTCTATTTTAAAAAAGATCGAATCTGAAGATATTGAAATGGACGATCTTACAAAGATTGTAAAAAGGGCTCTATTTCTGGTCAACTTATGTAAAAGCAAATTAAAGAACACGGAAGATGAATTGCAAAGCATTTTTAATGAGATAAATTTGTAAAGATTATAGATAAGGAAGTTCGTTTAATATATAAGAATTTGTTAGATTGAATTCTATTTTTTTATGATACTATCAAGGTTAGTTCTATTTAAATTTTATATTATGGTGATTGTTGAATTTAGATATAAATTTTGTTATACTAACCATAAGTCAAAATTATATCTTAAGGGGGTATATTTTTAATGTCAGATGTTTTTGTAATTGGTCACAAGGCACCAGATACCGACAGCGTTTGCTCTGCAATTGTTTACGCTGAGTTAAAGGGTTATAAGAGCGCGAGAGCAGGCGAGCTAAACGATGAGACTAAGTTTGTCTTAAACAAATTTGGTTTTGCTGAACCTGAGCTTTTGGAAAATGTCGAAGGAAAGAGTCTTGTTTTAGTAGATCACAACGAATCTTCACAAAGAGTTTGTGGAGAAGATTCATCGATGGTTATTGAGATTGTCGACCATCACAAATTTAATTTTGTAAACAACATGCCAATTAGCATCTTAAACGAGCCGCTTGGTTCAACTTGCACAATTATAGCCAAGCATCACATGGACAAAATTAAGAGCAAGCCAAAATTAGCAGGTCTTCTATTGAGCGCTCTTCTTTCTGACACTGTTATCTTTAAGTCTCCTACAACAACAGAAGAAGATAGAGTGATTGCTAAGGAGCTTGCAAAAATTGCAGGTATAGATGATGTAAATGCTTTTGGCATAGAGATTAAGAAGGTACAGGGCAGTATCATTGGCAAGCCGATTGATAGCGTTGTAAAGAAAGATTACAAAGATTTTGATTTTGGCGGAAAAAAGGTCGGTATCGGTCAAACAGAGATTCTTGATATCAATGAAGCCTATAACAGAAAAGATGAGATAGTCAAGTTTATAGGAGAGTTAAAGAATTCTGGTGGATATGCTATGGTCGCATTTGCTGCCACAGATATTATGAAAGAGGGATCAGAATTGTTCTTTGCAGGAGATGCTGCGATAATAGAGAAGGCATTCGGAAAGAAGCCAGAAGGAAATTCTTTGTGGCTTCCAGGCGTAATGTCAAGGAAAAAGCAGATTGCTCCACCTCTTGAAAAGGCTTTTGTATCCTAAAAAATATCCTAAAATTTCTCCCCCTTCTCGATTGTTGAAGGGGGTTTTATTTTTTTTTCTTATATTTTTGTTATAATTAATGCAAATTTTTGAGGAGGTAATAACTTAATTGTTTTCTATTAGAAAGAAAAAAGAAACTACCAATGTGGAACAAGTTGAGTCAAAAAATGAGAAGAAAGGCAAAAGATTTGGTTTTGGAATTTTCAAGAACATAAAGTTTTGGATAGGT
The DNA here is from genome assembly GCF_039822205.1 of Thermodesulfobium sp. 4217-1. Lineage (NCBI taxonomy): Bacteria > Pseudomonadati > Thermodesulfobiota > Thermodesulfobiia > Thermodesulfobiales > Thermodesulfobiaceae > Thermodesulfobium > Thermodesulfobium fumaratoxidans. The sequence continues at coordinate 7,804 of NZ_JBAGBW010000005.1, read as the reverse complement.
CTGTTAGTCGTTGTTCTGATAGCCTCAGGCGCTTATACTTTATTTGAATTTCAACCTGTGGCGACTGTAAATGGTGATCCAATTAGAAGGTATGAATACGAAAAGACCTTAGGCGATGCTATTAGTTATTATCAGCAATATGGTATAAATCTTTATGATCCGAAAGAGGCATCTTTTTTCCTTGAGTTAAAAAAGCAAGTATTGAGTCATATGATAGACAACAAGATAATCACACAAGAGGCAAAAAAAGAGAACATAAAAATTACTCCTTCTGACGTAGATACAAGAATAGAAGAGATAAAAAAAAGTTTTCCTTCTGAGAAAGACTTTTTCGAAGCTCTGGCAAAGCAGAAGATTTCTATGGGAGAGCTGAGAAACATCCTTGAGCAGCAGCTTACTGCTGAGGCTCTATTTAAGAAATTAACTTCGAACGTGACCATCTCAGAGGCTGAAGTAAAAGCTTATTATGACGAGCACAAAAAGGAATTTGTACAGCCAGAACAAATCCATCTCAGGCACATATTGGTTAAGACCGAGCAAGAGGCAAACAATATTTATGATCAACTTAAAGAGGGCAAGGATTTTTCTGTCCTTGCAAAGGAATATTCTATAGACACGCCCACCAAGGATAAGGGTGGTGATTTAGGCTGGATTTCAAAGGCAAGCTTGGTACCAGATTTGACAAAAGCTGCTGACGCTCTAAAAGATAATGAATTTTCCAAACCAGTAAAAAGTCCTTTCGGCTATCATATAATAGAAAAGCTTGGGACTAGGCCATCAAAAGAGCTTTCTTTTGATGAAGTAAAAACTACTCTTACTGCTCAACTGCTTAGAAATAAACAGGCTCAAAGTTTGGAAAAGTGGTTTAAGGAGAAGAAAGAACAGTCAAAGATTACACCAAATCCTATTGTTGCACCAATGGATAATCCTATTCTCACTTCATGGTATAAGTTCAAGATTTGGCTTGTTTCGTTGTTGAACAAGACGAAAGAAGGAAAGCCAGTTCAAGGACCGCAGCCTACTACAAATACTCCTAATACAAACTCTCAAACGCAGCAACAAGCACCAAGCCAACAAAGCTCTGGAAGTCAGTAAATTGAACAAAGATTTTTTCTTGTCTAAAGAACATTACAATTTTCTTGATCTAATAGAGGTTGTGAATATTCTTAGATCAGATGAAGGTTGCCCTTGGGACAGGGAGCAAGACCACGAAAGCATAAAATCGAACTTTATCGAAGAAGTCTATGAGGTAATAGATGCAATTGATAAAAATGATATGTCTTCTCTGAAGGAAGAATTAGGCGATGTGCTTTTGCAAGTAGTCTTTCACTCACAGATGGAGTCAGAGAGATCAGTTTTTAACGTTGATGACGTTATAGACTCCTTAGTAAAAAAATTAATCTACAGGCATCCCCATGTTTTTGGGGATGCCTGTGTCAAAAATTCTGATGAAGTGTTAAAAAAATGGGAAGATTTAAAGTTAAAATCTAAAAAAAACACTGATGAAGAGGGTATCTTTTCGCATTTTACAACAGCCCTTCCTGCTCTTATATTGGCATACAAAGCCCAAAGAAAGGCAAAAAACGTTGGGTTTGATTGGGATAGATCAGACGAAATCTTTGATAAAATTAAAGAGGAAATTGCTGAGTTCAAGGCTGCCTTAGAAGAAGACAATAAAGATAAAATGATAAATGAAATGGGAGATATATTTTTCAGTGTGGTAAATTTATCGAGATTTTTCGACATAATTCCAGAAGACGCATTAAGACATTCCACATTGAAGTTTATTAATAGGTTTTCTGTTATGGAAAAGATCATTAGGGATGAAAATTTACAAATTTCAGAACTTGGCATTGAAAAATTAGATTTTTATTGGGAAAAAGCAAAAAAAATTGAGACTAGATAAATGGCTTAAAGTTACTGGTTTGATAAAGAGAAGAACAATAGCGAAACAAATGTGCGATTCTGGTTTGGTATCTATTAACGGTAAGGCTGGAAAACCTGATTATAATGTAAAGATGGGAGATAAAATTGAAATTTCTTCCCCTAAACCATTAACTGTTGTGGTTGAAGATGAATTACCAAAAAGAGGCAGCGGATACAAAATTTCGTCCTAGGTCTAGACCCAATAAATATGGGCCGCTTAGGACTTTATGGTTTTTTATATTAATAATTTTGTTGATTATTTTGGCTCTGTGGGTTGTAGATGGTATAAACAAAGTATCTTTGTTGAACAAAGAAAAAAATTCCTTTTTAGAGAAGAAAAGAAATTTAGAAAATGAAATAAGTGTTCTTGATAGAAGAATAAAGTTATTTGAAGATCCAGTTTGGTTAGACTTTTACTTAAGAAAAAATTACTCTTTTTTGCATAAAGATGAAAAGCTTATAATTATAAAAAAAGATGGAGGTAGCTAAAATTTTATGGTTCACATCATGCCCGGAGAATTCTATGAGGGTGTCGTAATTGGGACAGCAAAATTTGGAGCTTTTATTGAACTTCCTTCGGGAGAAGTAGGACTTGTTCACATTTCTGAAGTGTCCGAAGAGTATGTAAAAGAGGTTGATACGGTACTAAAAAAGGGCGATAAGGTAAGGGTTAAGGTTTTAACTATTAAAAATGACGGAAAAATTGAACTTTCTATCAAACAGGCTGCGATTAGTTTCGAAGATAAGATGAGTATTTTTAAGAAGCAAAGCGAAGAAAGACTACTTGACTTAAAGAGAAGTTTGGAATCAAAACGTGGAGGAAAAAAGCAAAAATAGGAGGTTATCGTGAAGAAAAAGGTAATATTAGCTTATTCTGGAGGTCTTGATACTTCTGTAGCTATTAAATGGTTGCAGGATAAATATGATTCTGAAGTTATAACTCTCACAGTGGACATCGGACAGGGTGAAGAGATTGAGCCCATTGTTGAGAAAGCCAGAAATGTAGGAGCAATAAAGGCAATTGCTTTAGATTTAAGGCGCGAATTTTTAAATGAATATGCATTTAAAGCTCTTAAAGCCAATTGTACTTATGAATACAATTATCATCTTTCTGCTGCGCTTTCCAGGCCACTAATTGCTTCTTATTTGGTAAAACTTGCAAAGGAAAATAACGCATCAGCAGTATCTCACGGTTGTACTGCAAAAGGGAATGATCAGGTTAGGTTTGACCTTACAATAAAAACTCTTAAAGAAAATCTTGCGATATGGGCACCGATGAGAGAATGGGTTATGACCAGAGAAGAAGAGATCGATTACGCACAAAAAAACAACATATCAGTTCCAGTTGGTAAGAAAAGCCCATTTTCAATTGACTTAAATCTTTGGGGCAGAAGTATTGAAGCTGGTCCAATAGAAAATATTGAAAAAGAGCCGCCCGAAGAAGCCTTTGCGTTAATTGTTTCCCCTGAAAAAGCTCCCAATAAACCCGAATATGTCGATATCGAATTTGAGAACAACGTTCCTGTGGGTCTTAACTCAGTAAGAATGCAGCCAGAAGATCTCGTGGAGAAGTTAAACAAAATTGCTGGTTCTAATGGAGTTGGACGCTCTGATATGGTTGAGAACAGATTGGTAGGCATAAAAACAAGAGAGGTTTATGAGGCCCCTGCGGCAACTGTTTTGGTAAAGGCCCACAGAGACCTGGAATCTTTGGTCTTACCTAGGGATCTGTTTCATTTTAAGGCTATGATTGATGAAAAATATTCTTGTCAAATATATGATGGTCTTTGGTTCTCTCCATTAAAGAGCGCACTTGATGCATTTATCGACTCATTTAGTGAGAGAGTTACTGGAAATGTAAAGATGAAGCTTTACAAGGGCAGTGCTACTGTAGTAGGTAGAAATTCAGAATTTAGTATGTATCAGCAAGATTTAGCTACTTATGGTCAGAATGACTCATTTTTACATAACAGCGCAATAGGATTTATCGACATATTTAGTTTGCCAAATAGAGTCTATCATAGGGTAAAGCATGACAAATAGATTTAGAGCCTGGCAGGGGAGACTCCCAGATACCAAAAGTGAACTTATAGCGTTTAGCTCATCTTTGGATCTTGATAAGAGGTTTTTCTTTCAAGATGCCTGCTTAAACGTTGTTTACTCTGAAGAGTTATCTCAGATAGGACTTATTTCAAAACAAGAATTTGATGTTATTAAGACTGGTATCGGGAGTCTTGTCAAGGAATTTGTAAATGGAAATGTTGAATTCTCTGATCAAGACGAAGATATACATATGGCTATCGAAAGATTGTTATTTGAACGAATAGGCGATAGCGCTTCTAAAATGCATGCTGGAAAAAGTAGAAATGACCAGGTAATTACAGATTTCAAGATGTTTCTCAGAATTGAAATATTAAATATTATGACGAAATTAAATAACTTGTTTGATTCTTTGCTTGACATTTCTCAAAAATATGAAGAAGTAATAATGCCATCTTATACCCATACCCAGCAGGCTCAGCCAGTTATTTTTTCCCATTGGGCTTTTGCACACTTATATGGTTTGTTCGAGTGCACCAAGAAGCTTATGGATGTGTATGAATCATGTAAGATGTTACCATTGGGGTCCGCTGCAATTGCTGGAAGCGCTTATGATATAGATAGATTTAGACTGTCAAAAAAGCTTGGTTTTGAAGCGCCAACTTTTAACAGTATAGAGACCATTTCATCAAGGGATTTCGCATTAGATTTTCTTTATGCTTTGGTATCAATGAGCATTAAGTTTTCCTGCTTTTCGCAGGATCTGATTACATTTTCAACATCTGAGTATGGCTTTGTGAGTTTGCCTGATGAATTTTGTACTGGTTCATCCATTATGCCTCAGAAAAAAAATCCTGACTTTCTTGAGCTTGTGAGAGGCAGGGCATCTATTAACATAGGAAATCTTGTTTCCTTGTTAGCTCTTATGAAAGGCCTTTCAATAGGATATCACAGAGATCTTCAGGGGGATAAGACATCAGTATTTAGCTCTCTTGACATTGTTTCTTCTATTCTTTCTCTGATGCCAGATTTTGTCTCTGGAATAACATTGAACGTTGAGAAGATTAGAGGAAGCCTTAACCAGGATCTTCTTGCAACCGATATTGCTGACTATCTTGCAAAAAGAGGTGTGCCTTTTAGGGATGCTCATTCGAGGGTAGGGTCCTTGGTAAGGCTTGCTGAAGAAAATAATGTTAAAATTTTTGAACTTAATTTTGAAGATGTTCAGAAAACCCTCAAAGATATCAATTTAGATGCTTGGAATAATTTTGATTTCGTTTCTTCTGTGAATGCAAGGAATATATATGGAGGCACGGCAAGTAGCTCTGTAAAACACCAAAGAGAGCAGCTTGTAGAGATAAAAAAAGATTTCGTTTCCTTTTTTGAATCACAAAAGAAAAAGGAAGCATATATTTATAATCAAGCTATCGATGCAAACCCTTTTGATTTCTGATCTAAGGCCTGCTTACAAAAAAGTCAATTTTATTTCAAATTTTGATCTTGTGGGCAGGCTTATTTTATTTTTTAGAGTTCATGGCTGTGAAATTTTCTTAATTTCTACGCCCAATGGCTTTTTTGCAATATCAAAAGATGACGTTATTGGATCTGACTGGAACGACAGAGTGAGCGACCTCTTGTTAAAGAAACATATTTCCCCTGCAATATGCGTTTTTGAAGATGATAATATAGATAAGTTTTTTCAACTTTCTATATCTTATAAAAAGCCTGTAGTAGTGCTCAGTTCAAACAACATGCCTTTAGGGGTTTTATATTATGAAAACGCAATGGCATTCTTAAATGGCTATTCTATGCCCACTAAGGTATCTGGTATCTCGACCCCATTTGGAGTCTTCTTCTCAAATGGCATTGCTAAAGGTGGGCTAAGTGATATAAAGTTGTTTTTGACGGGGAGCTTGTTTTCTTTTTTTGCTATTTTGATTTTTTTAACAGGAGATATTTTCTTTGAAGTGGCAAAATATTTATTTGGAGATGCAGAAAATCTTACGACATCAGCTTTAGCAATTGTTTTGCCATTAGCAATTTTTTTAATTTTGATAAAGTTCACAAGATTATCAAAATTACATGGTGCAGAACACAAGGTAGCCCATGCAATAGAATCTGGAGATATTCTCTCGGCCTATTCAGCGAATTCATATTCAAGAGTTCACAAAAGATGCGGCACAAATCTTTTGATATTGGTTTTGCTTTTACAAATTATGGTTATCTATATAAATCCGATTTTAGCAATAGTAATTGCTCTCTTTATATGGAGATTCTTGGGAAATAAAGTTCAATATTATATAACTACAACAGAGCCAGAAGAAAAAGATTTAATGAATGCTATCCTTGCAGGCAGAGATTTTATGAAAAATTATTACAATGCTACTATTAACAATGTGAGATTAGATCCTTTTAAAAAAATATACAATTTAGGAATATTTCAAATTTTAGGTGGGTATTTTTTTACAATTTTAACACTTAATTTTCTTGCGTGGGGATTATTATGGTTTGGTATATTACCAAAAGACTATTATCAGCTATTCCGCTTATTTTTATAATATCTGCTGTAAGCTTTTTTATAATTCACCTTGCTCCGGGGGATCCAAGTGTTTTGTTGATCGACCCAAAGGTAAGACCCGAAGATCTTGCAAGAATAAGAAATAATCTTGGCTTAAACCAAAGTCTTTATGTACAGTTTCTAATATGGTTTAAAAATGTTTTGTTCTTGAACTTCGGAAGATCATTTGTCGATTCGAGACCCGTGTTTGATTTAATAATGGAAAGATTGCCTGCTACACTTGAGCTAATGGGTTCTGCGATATCAATAGGGTTTTCGCTTGGGATTCTTTGGGGCGTTTTATCGGCTTTTTTTAAAGGTAAGTTTGATCTCATTTCTAGTATATTTTCATTTTTTGGACTTTCCATTCCATCATTTTTTCTTGCGCTTATTTTGATAAGAGTCTTCGCTGTTAGCCTGAAATGGTTTCCTGTACTAGGATTTTCTTCTGTCGGCATTCCCTATCCAAGTCTTCAGTTTTTTTCAAATCATATAGCACACCTCTTTTTGCCCGTTTTTGCTATATCGTTTGGAATAATTTGTTCGGTGCTCAGATATCAAAGAAATATGGCAATAGAGATATTTCATGAAGAATACATTCAGTATGCAATTGCTAAGGGTCTTTCAAAAAAAAGAATTCTTTACCATGTGTTTAGGGTTGCAGTTATGCCTTTGATTACTCTCTTAGGGCTATCTCTTCCTGATGTATTGGGTGGAGCCTTTATTATAGAAACAATATTTGCATGGCCAGGTATGGGCAGACTTGGTGTAAATGCTATATTTTCAAGAGACTATCCTGTTATAATGGGTATAGTGGTCTTTTCATCAGTTTTAGTAATTCTTTCAAATCTTTTAGCTGATATTTTAAATAGACTGTTAGATCCGCGAGTCATAGAAGATTAAAATTTTTTTGTATTTATTAGATAAAATATGTTAAAATCATTTTATATGTGGCTAAACTTAAATTGTTTGTTTATTAAGGAGGAGATATCAAATTGTTTAAAATTAAGAGTGTCCTAACTCTTTTATGTGCATTTTCTTTAGTTTTATTTACCGCTAACTACGCTTCTGCTTCGATTTTTTCTCAAATATTTGGCTCTAAAAATTCAAAATCTGACTCTCAGGTGCAGAGCTCATCGGCTTCGGGAGCTAATACCAGCTCTAACTATCAGCAGTGGAGCAATAATGTAGATGCTCTTCTAAATTCCCTGTCATCCAATAGTGCTGCTAGTACAAATAGTGCTGCTAGTACAAATAGTGCTGCTAGTACAAATAGTGCTG